>JALWJI010000183.1 GCA_027081695.1 Acidilobaceae archaeon
GTATTATGCTAGGGTGGTGGAGGCTTCTTCTATCGATGAGTTGAGGTTGTTGGAGGCGGAGGCTGGGAGGAGGTACTGGGCTAGTATCGTAGAGTACACGGTTCTCGGGGAGAAAGGGTTTAGGGCCCGGATACCTAGGGGCGGGGACGAGTGGAATACTGCTTTGGACTATGCTTATGGTCTCCTCAGGGGCGTATGTCATAGGAGCCTGTGGCTGGCGGGGCTCTACCCGTATATGGGGTTTATGCATGTGGAGAAGAGTGGGAGGCCGAGTCTCACCCTTGACTTTATGGAGCCTTATAGGTGGCTGGCGGAGTGGACTGTATTGAAGTACGCGGCTAGGAAGGATGTAGTCTTGGAGCCCGACGGGTCCTTGTCGAGGGAGACTCGGAGCGGTCTCCTCAAAGCGTGGTTCAAGATGGAGGAGTCGAGGTATCCTGGGTCACGCTACGATGTTAGAGGGGTCATAGTCAGGGATGCTTGGAGGCTTGCTTCTGCCCTTGTAGATGGAGGAGACTGGTCCGCGTTGCCCCCGGAGGGATGGTGAACGGGTATTGGGTGTATTATTAGTGGCTTATGATGTGAGCGACGATACTAATAGGGTAAAGCTCGCGAACGACCTGCTCAGGATGGGGTTTTCAAGGATACAGAGGAGCGTCTACGTCTATAGAGGATCCTACAGGGGGCTCAGGAACAGGGTAGCGGAGGTCGCCGCGAGACGCATAGATCCAAGAACCGACACCGTGCTTATAATGACCGTCCCTGAGTGGAGCCTGGAGAACGCGCTGGTCATAGGCTTATCGTATAAGAGGGATGGAGTTGTCGAGCTATAGGGGGAGAATAACGGCTAAGCTCGTATCAAACCACTACTGGTGCCCGGCCCTGGCCTGGCTCAAGGTGCACGGCCCCGGAATAGCGTGGAGCCCGCCACATTTCACAGCTGAGCACGCGAGGCTCATAGAATACGATGACCTCATAGGATCAATACTCCGAGACGCTGTGGAGAAGCTAGCCCAGGACTGCGAGATAACAGGGATATACCGGGAGAAAAGACTGTGGAGTAGCGCCCTTAGAGTATCTGGAAGCATAGACGCCCTAGTAACGTGTAGAGATAAAAACATCATTATAGAGGCGAAGCTACGCCACCCAAGAAGAGACGACCCAGCATATGTCCAGGCAGGGGTCTACATGATCCTCGCCGAACACAACAATTATCGATTCGTAGAAGCATATATTGCTAGTCCAGAGAATATTACTAGAGTAAATAATACATGGATTATAACCGCTCTCAGAGAGATAAGAGAGACACACAAAACACTCAACATGAATAGTCCCCCTCCCCCAAAACGGCCAAGTATTACGTGCAGAACATGTATTTACAGGAGGGTCTGTCCCTATAGTTAAAATCCTCCGAGACAAATAATCATACTTGGAGAGTATCCAGGTTCTGGACGGTGCATAAGATATGAATTATAGACTAGTCCATTTTATAACGGTCGGGACAAGCATCCCGAGGAATTTCAGCTCTCTACTCGGAAAATGCCATGATTTCCCCGAAGAATGCCCTATCAAAATAGAACATAGAGAAATAGTAGAGCACCTACAGATCCTCATGAAATGCTTATCCATCCCTCCCGGCAGCCCTTCAGAGATCGAATGCATTAATAGTCTAGGTGGATGGGGTAGTCTCCAGGACCATATTTTGGATGCGCTTAGATGGGATCATAAGAGGATGAGCGCCGAACTCAACGCGATGAATCCTTGGATAGAATACGCCGATTCCCGCGACCCAGACTATGTAGCAGGCGTATATCTCTACGTGACCGAGACCGGGTCAGGGATACTTGCAGGAAAAGTATTGAAGAGGTACCTCGAGGAGAAACTACCACACGCATCAATAGAGTATAGAACCATACAAGGGATGAGGGAAAACCTATGGCAGGCTCTTAGAAGCCTGGCAATGGCTATAGGAAGAGATGTTAGAAACACGATCTCCCGCGGAGAGAACGAGGTCGTTATGCTCAATCTAACCGGGGGCCTCAAACCCGAGGGGGCAATAGCTCTTCTGGAAGTTGCGAGAAGACCCCAAGCCAAGGCAGTTGCCTACTATATACACGAAATACATAGGAAACCGACCCCGATACCGGTTATAGTAAGTGATAGTTTTATCCTAGAGGCTAGGAACCTGCTAAGAAAACGTCTCCAGTCCCCGGAGAGGATGATAAAAGTGCCGGTAAACGAATTAGACGACTATACGAAATGGCTGCGCTACTTCGCCGCCGCCATCGAACCATTAGGCCTAGCCCGGATAGGAAAAGACACAATTCTACTAGACGTAGACATCGCAAGAATGATAGTTCAAGCCGAGAAATAATCTCAAACCGGATAACACGTGTATCAGTGAGCGGGGGAGAAGATAAAATAAGAGAAATAATACAGGGAAGGATAAAGATAAGGATAATACTGGAACATCCCTTCGTAATCCAAGGCGCCTCATACAAACTAATAAAAACAATGATCGCAGAAACCTGCCCGGATACTCCTAGAACACTCCCCCCAGGCTCCGGCCTACTCTCAATATCGCCACTAATAGACTCAAACGGCAAGTATCTATTCCCCTACGTAAAAGGATGGCAGACAACGAGAATGACGCCTCCAAGATACGAGCTCTACGGAGACTACACCGCATACATTGGATGGATAGGAGACCAGGCAAAACACAAGGCTTTCCAACTCATAGAATGCATGAAGAAAAGCAAACTCGGGAGCGTAAGGATAGAAGAGATAATCGTAGAACGCGCCACCGATCAGCCAGTAGGACAAGTACTCATAAGGCTCCGTACACCGGCCCAATACGCGTACAGGCCGTTCTGGGGGAGAAGCGTATACCTCTCGATCCCAACGGTTTCCCGTATATTGAAACCACCGCTCCAGTATCTCTTCACAAACAGGACAGAATACGAGGAGATTGCAAAGAACATAGACTACTATACAGGGATCATCGACGGAGCCTGGAGACCCGTTACCGTTATGTTCGATAAAAAGAAGACGAACTCGTGGAGCATAACTGGCTGGGCGAGGATCGTAGTAGGGCACAATGCGCCGACCAAGATAATGGAGATCCTAGGCATAGCTTCTAGGATGCTCCTTTACTCTGGAACAGGTAAAAGCAGGTTGAATGGATTCGGACAGGTCGATGTCTCGATAGAAGCCTAGCCATAGATGCTGGCCTCGGGCAACATAATATAGGTGTTTTTCAGGTATCCATTCTAGGCCTGTTTCGTAGTGTTTCTCGTAGTAGTACTCGTATAGTAGCCGGGCAATGTATCCTATCGCTAGATTATTGGGGTTATATCTTTGGATTTCTGTGTATGACGCGAGCAGAGTTTGTATACCATAGCGTAATGGGGCCCGGGGCCTGTGGAGCTGGCTTATTGTCTCATACACGTATTCTATGCTTCGTATTAGTGCTGCTAGATCGTATTCTGGTCCTGGCCTCTTCTTGGTGTCTGGTTCTCCGCCGGGGTCCAGGAAGTATAGGCATTTTCCGTTGTCGATTATTTGGTAGAGGTGGAGGTCTCCGTGCCCCGTGTAGTTGGGAGTAGTAGTGGCCGCGTCTGCTTGGAGGAGCGTATCGCATATTCTGGTTATTTTTTGTCTTGTTTCATTATTTGCGTGTTCTAGGGCGAGGCTACATCTTTCTTCTAGGACTTCTCTCCAGGTGCTGGGCCTAGGTAGGTGGGGGCAGTGTTTTAGGTCGTTGTGTAAGAGCGCCGTATATCGGGCTGTCTTGGCTATTAGTCTTGTTAGTCCGTGTTGGTCGTCTTGGTGGAGTTTTTCGTAGACCTGGTCTCCTATGAGCCTGCCTGGGACTTTTTCGAGTAGGAATGTTTCTTTGTTTAGTAGTATTGTGTAGGGTCGTGGAACTAGCCTAGTACAGGACGAATATGTCTTGTATCGGTCGTATGCGTTGTCCTTGGAGTATACGAGTAGTGTTTCTCGACTGTCTTGTTCTAGGGATAGTATCTTTTTAGTTGGAGAGACGTGTATTGGCCATAGATGTATTGGCTTGTCTCCATGGGTTAGATAATTTATCCATTGCTGGATTACCGGGCCCATTCCTACTCTACCGTTTTGTTGCGTTGTTCTCTACTAGTTCTGGGATGTAGGTTATCTCGTATCTCTCCGGCATGCTTAGGGCTCTGAAGGAGAATATTATGGATGCTACTACTATAAGTAGGCTTAGGAGTCCTGCCTCTCCTACATGGTCGAGCTTTACATAGTATATGGGGGCCTCGTATATGGTCTGACCGGTGTAGTCCTTATAGTATATCTCGATGCTTCGCGGGAAATCTCCTAGTACTTGGTTTGGAGCGGTATCGTTTATCTCGGCCCAGATCCTTGTGATTCCATTAAAGGAGAGGAGGACACTATAATAGTTGGTCCTGGTACTGGTGTAGGTGTACTCCGCGTATATTATATAGTATTTGCCGTCCATCTCACTTAGACCCGGGTACGCATAGCCCGACAACGCCGCCAATACAATAGCCGCGGCGACTATCACAATCTTACATATCTTGCTGAGCGAGGGGACTATTAGCTCATAGTAGCTTGCGGGATGACCCCTAATAATGCCTCTTCTAACCAGGTTCCTGGTCCTCTCCACGGTTCTGGGGTCTGCTAGGACTCCTGTGAGAGCCATACCTGTAAATAATCCTGCTAGATGAGCATACACGGCGATAGGCGACGCTATTAGCATATAGACGAATTGGAGACCTATCCATGAGACCAGGAGTATCGAGGCCCTTACAGGGACACAATAGTATAGCAGTCCCCTCCCAAAACAAGCACACATTGTGGAGCCAGGGTAGAGGACTAGATAGCTTCCTATAAGCCCGCTTATCGCCGCCGAGGCCCCCGCAATCATGAAGGGGGCCGCTGGCCCATCAATCCCCAGGGATATAGTGGCCTGGACCAAGCCGCCTACTATGCCAGATGCAAAGTATAAGGCTAGGAACCTGAGCCTTCCCAACGTGAGCTCTATATTGTCACCGACCAGGTAGAGGAACAATATGTTCCCCAATAGATGCGGGAATCCTATGTGGATAAACAATGCGAACAATAACTCTCCCAGGCATCCGAGGTTAGCGACACACGCCGTCTTTGGAAGCGTTTTCAACAAGTCAAAGGTGGCCATTAGAGCCCCGCTACCGCCGACCAGGAGATTCCAGCTAACAATCATCATGGGAAGGAACAACAATACATTAACGATGATGAGAAAATATGTGAGCCATGGAGTCCCGGGAGGACTAGTATCCCTATACTGGCACGCGACCGCGTCCCATACAGGGCGAAAACCGGGCTCTGGTAGCTTTTCCGACAACTCGTTAACCCCAGACACTGAGTATTTTAGACAATACTGCTAGAGCCAGTCTGGTTAAGATAATTATAGTTTTATAGTGATATATTTTCCCTCACTGGATGCCCAACGCTGGGATTCCCGTGTATGGCTGGCTAGTCCAATGAACGTATTCCGTAGGCTAAGATTCCTCGATTAATGCATCCCTGTACTTGGTATCGTACGTGTAATTTTTCCTTAGTATGGACCAAGCAAGCCTCAGCTTACTCGTCCTCGGCATAAGAGATCCAATACCCATAAGGGTCGTAGTATCTATAGGTCTACAATTGGATCCGCATATCTTCTCCATATAGTCCCTGAGGGTTTTGCCTGGCTCGACAGCATTTATCCAAGTATCCTTGAGCCCGTGCTGCTCTAACCCGTATATGAGCCTTGATAGGATCCCCACCGGGGACACCGGTGCCCTCGTATATGGATAGATCCTGAGTCTTGACACGGCTCTGAGGAGCTTCCACTCCAGGTGGTAAGCATAGTCGCCGACTATTAGGCCGGGACGCAGGATAAGCCAGTTATACTTGTATCCCGCCACCTTCTCTTCTCCGAGAGCCTTTGTCTCACTATGATACGTCTGCCAAACCACACTATTGTGGCCTCCCGAGAGATGCGGCTCCTCCTCTACGACACGTGACCAATAAGGAGCCCTAGACGCATCCGCCGTCACAGCGATACTACTAATATATATGAAGAAGGCCCCATTCTCTCCGGCCCCCTTCATAGATTCCTCCGCGAGCCTTACATGCGCCTCGTACTGTAATTGCCTCGGGCCCCCGGGCTTCCCCGCAAGGTGAACCACGCAGTCTCCATTAGCCTCTGCAATAACGTCCCACGTGATACGGTCTCTTACAAAAATAGTGTTACTTGCAAGGCTCCTTGCAAGATCATATAGCCTCGGCCTCTTTTCCGCGCTCCTAACCCTGGAGACAACAATCGTCTCAATACCATACTCCTTTGCATGCTTTAATAGATTAACTCCAAGATATCCTATACCACCAACCAGTACACAGCGCAAAACCAACACCATACAAGAATATTATTTTGAATGGTAAATAGTAGTGATATAGCGACTCACAAGTTAGATTAGAATCCTGAACATAGCCTACTTTGCTTCCCATGCGTAGATGTATAGTTGTATTGTTATAGGGTAATCGTCTTGCTGTATGGGTGACCAGCACCTCATAGTATACCATCCCGTGTCTAGGTTGGTGTCAGTCCATGTCATCTCAGCATACTGTGCTCCCACGGAGTCCGGTGGCTGGCCGTCTTTTGCTTTTATCGTTGCTGTTACTTGTATCTTGTCGAGTGGTTTTAGGGCTGTTATCTTGACGCATACCTGGTATAGGTCTCCTGTGGTCTGGGAACTGTAGGCTTCTACTTTGAAGTAGCCTGGGACTGGATAGTAGGGCTTGTCGCTGGGAGAGTTGAGCATTAGGTGGGCGGAGAAGTATAGTTCGTGGCTTGTGCTCGTGTTCCATATTCCCATGAGCCAGCCTGCGACCGCTATGCTTATAGCTATGGCGGCTGCTAGGATTATTACCTCTGCTATTACTGGCGAGATTGCTTTCCTGGCGGGGTTGGGAGAATACAATTCGTGGCCCTTGTCTAGTATTATTCTCCGGCGGGAAATGATATATTCTTGTAAAATCGGGTTATCCTACATATTGTTATCGGCGATGTAGAGAAATACAGGGGTCAGGGCCTGGTTTACTCTGTCCAGTCTCCTGTCTCTATCTTTTCTGGGATGTATTTCTCTGCGAGGAATCTTAGTCCTTTGCTTGCGAGGGCCTCTATTTCGAGCTTGGCTTTTCTCTGGAGGAATATTCTTAGCTCGCGACGCCACTTGGGGGTCTGGAACCAGCTGTATTTCATAAGTTCTTTGGCTCGTCTTATGTCGACGTCTTTGGCCTTGATTATGAAGTTTCGTCTCTCCCTCTCGCTGAGGTAGGGTTTCTTGCTCCTGTAGCCGAATATGTCTGTCATGCTTACTCCGAGGAATCTTGCCTTGGGTGTGGCGAGGCGCTCGCTCTCGTAGCTTAGCTGTATGCTTCCTACTTTGAACACGCTGTAGATGTACCATCCGTAGGGGTCGCTGTCTGTCAGGATATAGATGGGTAGTCCTAGCTCCTCGTTTAGTCTCCTTACGAATCTCCTGGTTGCCCTGTCTGGCTGGCCTGCTCCTGTTACGAGGATTGCCTTGTACTTGTCCCAGAACTTGGCCCTGTGGAGCTGTTGGAACACGGCGTCTTTCTCCACTACTAGTACGAACTCGGCGTCGACCTCGAGGAACTCTATTAGGTCGGGGGTCGACTCTATCGCGTAGGCCCCGTGGCCCATCTTGCTTAGATCGATGACGTCGCCGCCGCTCCTTATCTTCATCCTGCCTACTACTTTGCCCTTCTCCTTGGAGAGGATGAGCATGTCTTCTCTTAGTAGGCCTGTGAAGACCTCGACGTCTCTTATTACTGCGTCGCTCTCGCTCTGCTCGTCCCAGGTGTTCTCCTCTCGTAGCCTGCCCTTGAGATCCCTGTATACTATGGTGTGTTTGCCCCTGTAGTAGAGGTCTCTTATCGTAGGATACTCGTTCTCTATGAGTGCCTGGTAGATTATGCTGGCCATTAGGAGGGTCTGCATGAATCGCCTGGCTTCTCCCATGTTGAGGAGCTCTCGCTCTATGACGTCCTCGCCCATGACGAGTATTCCTTTCTCTGGATCGAACCGTGTGTTCGCGAGGGTCCTCTTAGGTATGATTAGCCTTGGTGGTTTCCCGCTGAGTACGTCTTTTAGTACGCCTTTGAACTTCTCGTGTATGATCTTTGCTGCCCGTCTACGGGCCTGGAGGTCTACTTTGTCTACTGGCGCCGCCATCCCTCCTCACCACTTACTGCTCCTACTCTAGCTTGATGTTCTCGATGACGCTCCTCACGATTTTCTCCGGGTCGCTGTGGTCTAGGCCTGGCACCTTTGGTACCTCGACGTTCCTCGATACTAGTCTTACAAGGGCGTCGACTAGTATTTTCTCGTCTTTTTCGCTGGGCGGGTTCCATTTCGTTGGTGGTTTGCTTAGGATTGCTAGGCTTCTGGCTATCTCCGGTATATACTTTGATATCGTGATTATCTTCCTCCGGGCCTCGGCTTCCCGCGCTTTCTTCCCAAGGTATACTCTTAGCTTTCTCGCGACGTGCTGTACGGCGATCCTTATCTCGGACTCTATCTCGGGTACCTCGCTTATGCTTTCTTTTCCTACTCCTTTGTAGGGGATCTTCGTGCTGGCAATGTGTACTAGGACTACGAGTGGAGCAGGGAAATCGACCCTGTAGATCTTCCAGTTTATACCGCTCACGACCTTGTAGGTTACGTCTTCCCGCTCCTCGTAGAGGAGGGGTATCTTGTTAGCATAACGTAATAGGAGGGGCTCGTTACGGGCCTCTATCCCGCCCCCATAGGCGATCCCTACCTCTACTATGAAGCTGTGGCCCTGGTATGCCCTCGGGGGCCTGGTCAGGGCGTCTACCCATTCGGGCTTGAACATTCTTTTTAGACCGATCTTGATGAGTTCTTCTCCTATAGGGCTGAGGTGGTCGCTTTTCGGTGCCCTGAACTTATAGCTCTTCATAGAGTCCACTAGCTTGACGAGGGAGTCGTTGTCGAGTTTCTTGGGATCCAGGTTTGGGTCTAGTCCTATTTCCTCGAGGAATTTCCGTGCCATTATCGTGCCTACGCTCTGTAGCTCGTTGGATAACAGTTGGAGGAGTGTTCTGGCATTGCTCCGCTTGATCAGCATCTTCATCTGGTCAAGGTCTATTCCGTGTGGGTGGGGCTTTGCCTCTTTGGGCGGGGCAGGCATCTTGCTTGTGAGCCTTGGAAAGACGTAGATCTCGCCGTCGGGGGTCTCAAAGTATATCTCGGCGTAGGGAGCTATGACGGCTGTCCTCTTAATGTACTCGATTATACGCGACCGGGCGCGGGGCCAGTCTCCCTCAAGCGTAATGGTGACCCTTGTGCCGTGCCATCGGCCCTTCTTCCTCCACTGGCCTTTCTCCACTATCTTGGGCTCGTTCTTGGAGACGTCGATGTAGAGTCTGCGGAGGTATACATAGTCGCTTTCCTGCATGCTGGAGACTACTTCGACGGGTCTGCCCGCCGTCATCTGGCCGTATAGTACGGCTGCTTTTACTCCTAGACCGTACATTCCACGGGTCTGCCGTATCACGTATTTGCTCGAGAAGAGTACTCGGCCGAACGCGTTTGCTATGACTGTTGGAGGTACTCCTATACCGTTGTCCTCGACTGTTATCCTAAACCATTTCTTTGGGTTCCCGTATTTTGCCTCGAGCTCTTCGTCATAGGCGATCCTGATAGAGATGACTGGGAGTATGCTGTGGGTGTCGGTTGCGTCGAGCGCGTTTTCTACTAGTTCTCGCACCGTCTGGTAGAGTGCCCTGGTGGGGTTCGAGAATCCTGCTAGCTCACGGTTCTTTGCGAAGAACTCGGCTACGCTTATCTCTCGGTAGGTCTCCTTGCTTCGTTGCCGTCGGCCTCTTGGCGGAGCCTCGGCAACCACTGCTTTCGCCGTTGCCGTGTCTCTGCGTCTTCTAGGCAAATCCCTATGCCCCCACACCTTTCTTGTCCCGCTACGCCTATAATATAGATGGGCGTTAGGAAGCCCTCTACCATGATACTAGGGACAGAAGCTATTGGAGCGGCTCACTCTGGCCTGGGCTCGAATCCCGGGACCCGCTCCGCGACACCGAGAACCTCGAAACCCCTAACATAGACGAGGTCGGGGTCCCTCGTCCTGTTCAGGGCCTGGAGGATCCTCTCCTCTGCGTCCCTCGATGATAAGCGTCTCGGGCGATCATCTAGGACACTATAAGCTAGCTTGACGGCGCTATATAGCTGGCCTGGATCCTCCAAGTAACTAAATGCGTCTAGCCTAGCTAGATTCCTCTCCCGGTCCTGGTATAGGAG
>JALWJI010000184.1 GCA_027081695.1 Acidilobaceae archaeon
AAGATGCAGACACTACTGCTAGACGCAGTAGTAGTAGCAGAAGGAAACATAGTCTACGGAGTAGTATCAGCAAACAGGCTACCATTCGTAGCCCTAGAAGACAGCCTGCTATCAAGAAAGAGCAGACGACTCATCTGGGTTAGAAGACTCGTCAGGGCCGGGAGAAAAATGGCAAGATTCGTAAAAGTAATGCCCCTAATAGCATCCGACGCCATGGTCCAGGTAAAGAAGACCCTCTCCCCTGAAGACACGATAATAGAGGCGATACAGGCCTTCAAAGAAGAAAACGTAGACGGTCTACCCGTCGTCGACGAAGAAGGCAAACTAGTAGGAATAGTATCAAAGAACTCGATACTAAGAGAGATGGCTAGACACGCCAAACCCGAGGTCGCCCCTGCTAAGAAGGAAGAGATCAAAGCATAATCTTTCTCTCCTACTAGACTCTTATCACGTTATTGTTTTTTAGACTTGTCACGGATAATCTTATACACGCGATGAGGATGGTGGAGCGACGCTGACTTAGGAGGGATGAAGAGCGACTTTCCTCCGAGCAATTAAAAGAATACTGGAGCCAATAGGGAAACACGCCGATCTAGTATGATCTGACTAGAGGCCTTCGATCGTAAGATCAAGATCCTCATCACTACAATTCATTCTCTTCAACATATCCACTGCAGAACGCGACCCGTTCTTAGCTAGTTTATAATAGAAAACACATGGAATCCTTCTAGACAATAATTCTCTATTCATCTTGATCAACTCCGCTGCATAGTCTAGATTATCAAAGAGTTTATCGTAGTTGTCTAGTACTGAATTAACATCGCAATCCGACATTAAATGCACTAACATTACCAAGTCTGCGCAGGACTCGAACCCGATCTCTCCTCTAAGCCCAATGATCTTACTAATACACATGTTGAATACAGTTAACCCAGTTGTAACATAGCTCATTAAACGAATATACTCATCTCTATCCTGTGGAAGAATAATCGTATCCCCCAATAACCAAGAATTCTTTGACGGAAGCGGTTTAATACATCCTCTTATAACACCCACAGATACCAGATCCATGGCCACATACTTGTAAACCTCACCTAAAGTATCGATGAAATCCTGGAGAGGAGATCCTAGACCTATCTTCTTTATCAAAGAAGTCTTCACCACGATAATAATACACTGTGTTGGTTTATAGGTAATATAAATAATCATCTTGTATATTATTATATTAGTTATTTAAAATATAACATGATTAAACTAACAATATAAAATTATCCTATATAGAAGTTCCCAGAGTAAATATTTAATTCCTTCTCCAACGAATACCAGGTTTGGAGGCACGACATACCCTCCGGGCCCGTAGCTCAGCCCGGTAGAGCGCCCGGCTCATAACCGGGTGGTCGGGGGTTCAAATCCCCCCGGGCCCACCATCCGACGAATTCTTAAGCTCAAATACACTGTCTAATCGGGAAAACACATAGAATAAGTCATTTTAATATACTCGTCACTAAAATTGTTAGTTCAAAAATAAAAGTTATAATTTCCATGATTTTAGATACTTTTTCTGCTCCTCTGTGAGCTCCTCTATCTTAATACCCATTGCTTCTAGCTTCATTCGCGCTGTATCCTCATCGTATTCTCTTGGAAGCAAGTATACTTTTGGCTGTAACTCGTCCTTGTTCTCTAGTATATATAATAGTGCCTGTGCCTGGTTTGCGAAGCTCATATCCATTACTTCGCTTGGATGTCCTTCGGCTGCTACTAAGTTTACTAGTCTCCCCTCGGCGAGGAGGTATAGTTTCTTTCCGTTGGCTAGCTTGTATTCCTCTATGTATTTTCGTATTCTCCGCTTGGAGACACTTATTTCTTCTAGAGCCTGTACATCTATCTCTATGTTGAAGTGCCCGGAGTTTGCTAATATTGCTCCATCCCGCATTTTCTCAAAATGTTCTTTTCTTATCACTTTGGCGTTTCCTGTGGCTGTGATAAATATCTCACCTATCTCTGCAGCAGACTCCATGTCCATTACATCGAATCCGTCCATCACGGCCTCAAGAGCCCGTATAGGATCGGCCTCCACTACTATTACGCGGGCACCCATGCCCCGCATCCTCATCGCAATTCCTCTGCCCACCCAGCCGTATCCAGCGACGACGACCTTTCTACCAGCAATCAATATATTGGTGGCTCTAAGGATACCGTCCACCGTGCTCTGACCGGTACCATACCTGTTATCGAAGAGGAACTTTGTATATGCATCGTTAACAGCTATGACAGGATACTTGAGGACTCCCTCTTTCTCCATTGCCCTGAGCCTAATTACGCCCGTAGTTGTCTCCTCTGTACCGCCCAGGATCTTCTCTGCTATATCAGGCCTCTTATCGTGAAGATACGCGTGGAGATCTCCTCCATCATCGA
>JALWJI010000185.1 GCA_027081695.1 Acidilobaceae archaeon
ATATGGTGGGGGCGTGTTACATTCGTTTGTATTATTGTGTTTGGTAACATGTGATCTTTTATTAATTGTCTCTTAGTTTTTCTAGTATTATTCTTTTTTCTATGCTAGCGACTTGTCTCCGTACACTTATGACAGCATCTGGATTCACACTTATAGAGTCTACTCCTTTCCTGACTAGGTGCTCTACTATTTCTGGATATATGCTTGGTGCTTGTCCGCATATGCTTGATGTTATGCCGTTCCTCCTTGCAGCATCTATTATCATGTCTATGGCTCTCATGACTGCTGGGTCCCTTTCATCGAAATATCCCATCTTGGTTAGTGTTGCACTGTCTCTGTCAACTCCTAGTACTAGTTGTGTTAGGTCATTGCTGCCGATGCTAAACCCGTCTATTAGCTTAGCGAACTCGTCAGCTAGAAGAACTGTGCTTGGCACTTCCACCATTATCCATACCTTGAAGTCTCTACTTCTATAGAGGCCCTCGTCCTCCATTATGCGTATTGCTTTTTCTAACTCCCATGTTGTTCTTACGAATGGAAACATCACCCATACATTGTTTAGTTTTAGCTCTTCTCTTACTTTTCTTATTGCTCTAACTTCTAACCGGAATGCCTGTTCGTATAAGGGGCTTATGTATCTTGATACTCCCCTCCAACCGATCATTGGGTTCCTTTCGTTCATTTCATATTTCTCGCCTCCTTTGAGCCTCTTGTACTCGTTTGTCTTGAAATCACTAAATCTTACTACGACTGGCCTGGGATAGATTGCGCGTGCTACTTTTGCTATACCCTCAGCTAGCCTATCAACAAAGTATACTCCGCGTCCTTGCTCTATCAGGTATAAGGGATGGTACCCGATCCAGTCGCTTATGATAAATTCTATTCTCATTAGTCCTATACCATCGAAAGGCAAGTTCTTATATTTATCTATTTGATCGGGTTCTCCGAGATTCATGTAGATTTTAGTGGCCGTTACAGGATAAAGCTCTATAAGCATCTCAGCTGGTATACCCGGTGAGACTGTTCTTTCTTCTTTCTCTCCAGCGTCTTTGATAATACCATAGTAGATGACTCCCCTTGTGCCATCTACTGTTACCTCCATGTTGTCTGTTAGTTTTTCGGTAGCGTTGCCCGTGCCTACAACGGCTGGTATTCCCAGTTCTCTAGCTACTATAGCTGCATGTGCTGTTACGCCTCCTTCATCTGTAACTATGGCGGATGCCATCTTCATGTATGGAACCCAGTCTGGGTCTGTCATTTTTGTCACTAGTATGTCGCCTTTCTCCATCTTGTTCTTTGCTTCTTCTACTGTAAGAGCCACCTTGACCTTTCCACTAGCTATTCCAGGACTTGCTGCTATTCCCTGGAGGATTATATCGCCGGTCTGATAGCCAGCTTCAGTCACCTCTTCTTTGATTTCCTTTCTTTTGCTCCACACGGTTTCTGGTCTGGCCTGAACTATGAATATGTTGTCCTCATCTATATCTCCATCAATTGCCCATTCTATATCCATTGAGTGTTTAAATAATTCTTCTATTTTAAGTGCTATGTTGGCAAGTTTTTTAATTTCATAGTTATCGAGGCTTGGTCTTGATGCTATGATCCCATGCTTCTTTAGGAATTTATATACTGACGGATACTTCTCTTTAATGTTCTCTATTTCTTCTGGAGTCTTTGGTATCGTTATCTCAACATTACTGTTAGTTGTCTCCTCGTAGAACAGACCCTTTTCCTTTACTGATATACGTTCCTCGATTATATCTAAACTACTCTTTGATACTACAAAACTATCAGGTGTAACTTTTCCGCCTACTATGTATTCTCCTAGACCCCATATCGACTCTATAACTATCTTGTCGGTATCACCTGTAACAGGATGCAGGGTAAACATGACACCACTACTTCTACTATTAACCATTTTCTGGACTATAACAGCCATATATGCTGTCCTATGGTCAATATTAAGACTATCTCTATAACTCATGGCACGGGCAGTCCAAAGACTTGCCCACGCCTTCTTTACATGCTCAACAACATCATCAGCACCTTTAATATTTAGATATGTCTCCTGCTGTCCAGCAAAACTAGCCTCAGGCGAATCCTCTACGGTAGCACTGCTCCTAACGGCAACTCTTGGATTCTGCAATCCCACCTTACTAGCAAGCTCGCTGTAAGCGTCGACAATTAACTTCTTAAGTGATTGCGGCATTGGTGTTCTAATGAATTTTGCTCTTATTATCTCACTAGCACGCTCGTATTCCTCAGGTCGCCCACTTCTGATTTCTTTTTCAATAACATTCCTTATGAAATCTGATATACCGGTTTCAGTCGTGAACCTAATATAGGCCTCGCTCGTAACAACAAACGCCGGCGGCACAGGTATACCGTGCTTCACTAATCTAGCC
>JALWJI010000186.1 GCA_027081695.1 Acidilobaceae archaeon
AAAAAACAGGAGCCTCCCCAAAGATTCATATATGTCTACATAGAGCACCCAGATGCAGCTCATAGTGTAGCAAAAATAATCAGCGAACTCGGTAGAGGCTACAAGATAAGGAGCCTCGGCAGCGCAGCACTAGAAATATCCTATGTCGGGCTGGGACGTGGAACAGCATTTATCGACCTCCGGTCAAAGCTAAGAAACGTCGATCTTGCAGCTGGACTAGGCGTTGTACTAGAGTGTGGCGGAGACTTAATAGACGGCAAAGGTAGACCTCTCGACACCCCTGTAGACAATGTATATAGGGCTGGAACAGTTATAGCGGCTCCAGACAAAAACCTTCTTAAAAACATATACGGGGCCCTTAGCTAGGCTCCGATGAGTGTAACAGTCTCTTTTACTCCGGGTAATGCTCTTATTCCTGTGACAACCTCATCAATCAACCTAAGATTGGGGCTTATGAGCCTTACAACAATATCGTAGAGACCATAAGTTATCACTACCTCGTCTATTTTATCGCCAAAATTCCTCTTTATACTAGAAGCAACCTCATATTCCCTACCGACCTCAGTGCTTATCAAAATGTAACACTTTATCTGCTCCGACATACCCGCCACCTATATCAACCACTACGATAATCTCATACTTCATATTGAAGCCGAGAACACGCAGAGTCTTAAATATTTCGTGACATCATCCTCGAGGAAAGAATCATTCTAATAACGTTACTCCTCTACCGTATATCTATATTGGCCCGGCACTGATGACTCCGGATACTTCGACCTGTCCCAGTTAAGATACAGGGATGAGACAGGGCCGGCGCTACTGAGCCGGGCCAATGCTGTACCGTAGCTTAGCGATAGCCCCACCCATTAACAATAATCGCTCGCCTATAGGCGAGTCATGTGGGACAAGAAAAATGGTTGCTCTATAACGCTCGGCATTTTCGAGGATCTCGCCTGCTTTTCGAGAAGTCTCTTCGTCAAGACTGTAAAGAAGCGTATCGACCATTATGAGTTTCTCGACGGCACCCAGAGATGATGCTTCATGGATCTCATCTAGGCCAAAAACTACTAGTCCTGGTTCTTTTGCTGCTACTCTCATTATCTCTTCAAATTCTTGTTCTGCTCTTGTAATAGCGAAATCTTTTAGTGCTTGTGATATGGTTTGCCGTCTTAATGCTTCCTCGACTCCGTGTTTTCCTCCCATTGACACATTGTCTATTATTATTCTAATACTCTGCGTTAATTGCTTGATTTTTTCTGATATTATGTTTTTTAACATTCCTGGACCTGCGACTACCACTATGTTTGCATTATATCTTTTTGCGGTTTCTACTGTTTGTTTAGCGATAGAATCTATTATTCTAGACAATATAGTCTCTCGGGAAGGATCGTCTTTTCCTGGGAGTTTAATGTCTTCATCGATAACTATCTTGTATCCATGCATTGAAAGAACAGCTATAGCGTATTCGTCATAGTCTACAGCAACAATAACGGCTCTTCCTTTGGGACCTGATGATTTCAGTTTTTCTATTATCTTCTTGTCCCAGCCTTTTGGACGCTCGATTTCAATGCTCTTACCCGGTGTAACCATAATTGATTGATGCTTGCCTGTCACACCATATTCTTCAGGACCTTCGACAATGACACCGAAGAGTCGCAGCTTTCCTGTGAATGCTTGAAAATCTACTTCCTTTATCTTTATTTTTACAACAATAGGCCTTCTCTCTTTTTCTCCTCGACCTTTATACGCGACCTCTCTAACAGTCTTAGCCTTTACTAGGTCTCCAGGTCTGAGCACTGTTTTTAGTACCCAGAGATCTTCCTCTGATTCGGGCTGTACCCGTAATCTTGTTGCTCTCCTGTCTAAGACTTCAACTTTCACTTTGGAAAAACACCTCTTTAGGTAAGTAAATTTTAAAAGAGAGGACGAGGCCTTATTCATAATATAAAAATGTCTTCCTCGATTCTTTCCGCGTTTTCTGGTGGATTCTCCACTATTCTTATAGTCGTCTTATGCATTTTCTCGAGATCCCTGACTACGTCTTTAATCTTCGGTATCACTATTACTACTTGTTTATCTAGTGGTTGCGACAACTTGATTCCTTTTGATTTCTTAGCCGACCATATTGCTTTGTTTATTCTAATTATATTACGCGCAATTTCTGCTAGTGCTTTTCTTTCTTCTATGTCTGTTATGAATGGTGAAGGATAGAGCTCCTTGTGAACTGTTCTTCCATACAGTTTGCGGAAGATATAGTCTGTTACGAAAGGCATGATTGGTGATAGTGCGATTAGTATTCTTCGTAGGATCACATGTATAGCCTTCCATGCAGCCTTCTGCTCGTCTTCTGTGAATGAGCCGTCCCTATTGTATGCTCTGTGCTTGACGAGTTCTATATAATG
>JALWJI010000187.1 GCA_027081695.1 Acidilobaceae archaeon
GGTGCAAGAAGAACATAGTCTCCGTTTATCCCTATTCTCTCGATCATATATTCATATGGATATACTGACACCGCTTTTCCGGGGAACGCTGATAATGCTTCTTCTTTATGTATTTCTACAGTATACAGTTCTCTATACCCACTATAGTACAATGCTCTCAATACAACAGCTATACTGATGGGTTCTCCGTGGAGAAACCTCTTATCTTGTCGCGCATAAGCCATATATGGTGCTACTAGAATTATTCGTCTAGACCCTAAACCTTTCGCCGCGTCTGCTAGGAACATTGCCTCGACAAGGGCACTATTCTGAGGCTTGCTCATAGTTTGGACTATTACAGCTGAGTCGAGGCCTTCTTTTTCAATTCTTACATATGATTCTCCGTCTGGAAATACTTTATATTTGGCATGTATAGCCTCCATGCCTAGAACCTTTGCCAGACTCTCAGCGAATTCCTTGGAACCAGGGCTTGTCCCGGCGATAATCGTCATTTCTTCATCCCCCATATTAGCTATATTCTCCTATACTACTATTAGTGATTAGCTTATGGAGAGATTACATGGGGATAAAATTGACGAAATTAACGATCGCCGGAATAGGCGTCTCCACTGTAGAGTCTATACCTGTCTTCCATTATTATCCCGGAGGATCAGCTCTAAGAGTAATCACTTATAGCCATAGCTATGTGCCTTTTGACTGTGATGACTTATTCAGCATCTGCGTATATGGAAAGGGCCCCGATGTGTTTGAACCAGTCAACATAGATCTAGAACATGTCCTAGCTCTTGCAAAAAACTTTCACGTCGACCTTGTGTTATTCGAGGGGCTGAACCCCCTAGAGAGTCTGCAGAGAGAAGTCATAGAGATATTTCAGGGCCAAGGATTTAAACTAGGAGTTCGTATAATTGGAGGATCAACTGTTAGTCCCCTACCCGATCTTGACCTCCTCGTTATAGACGACATCCATATGTTCTCCGAAGATCCCGGATTAATTATCGACACAATGAACCTATTAGAGAAAATTAGGGAGAATTCGAACCCATGGATAGAGGTTAACACCTATATGAAGAAACCATCGTTCTCGCCTATAGCTCCTCTTATAAGACTCACGGGAGAGAAGGGAATACCTATTCATATTCACATGGCAGATCATGAAGGAGGGGGCCCAATAAGCGATCTCTACTCTAGAGCTAAGAGTCTTAATCCATTCACCTATATTCATAACCCTCTATATCCTTATCTAGACACCCATTGTCCGTATTGTGATGCTCCAATCGCTATAAGAGAGGATGGTATGTTATTGAGCCTTGAAGCACCTGAAAACAAGTGCTGGAGATGCGGGAAACCACTTCCTCTAAGAGGAAAAGTGAGAAAGAAGACCCCTCGCAATCTACTGGTAGTCACGGGGACCGAGAAATGGCTGAGTATAAGAGAAATAAAGGCTCTAAACTCGTTCTTTCGAGGCACGTTAGACTAGCCAGGCTGTGGGAACCGTTACCTGATAGACCTGGATGGGTAAAATGCGATCTTTGCGAGAAAAGATGCATTATAGCTCCTGGTAGGTATGGTGCTTGTGGTGTTCGGAAGAATATCGATGGAAAACTATATACACTCGTATATGGCTTACTCACAGCCATTAATGTCGATCCAATTGAAAAGAAGCCTCTCTTTCATTATCGTCCTGGATCAAGCGTTCTAAGCATCTCAACTGTCGGATGCAATTTCTACTGTAAATTCTGCCAGAACTGGACAATCAGCCAGAGCAGACTTGAGAAAGGGCTCTATGGAGCATATAGGTCTCCCGAAGAAGTAGTTGAAGCTGCACTTGCCAGCGGTGCTGATGGAATAGCCTACACCTATAACGAGCCGACCATATTCTTCGAATTTGTCCTTGACACAGCTAAATTAGCTAAGCAACACGGGCTCTACAATATGCTCGTAACTAATGGTTATATGACGCCAGAAGCTGTTCAGGAACTCGGACCATTCATTGACGCGGTAACGGTTGATTTTAAGGGTGGGGGGAACAAGGAGTTTTATAGAAAATATATCGGCGTATATGAACCAGACAAGATCTTCGATACGATTCTTGCAATGAGAGATCAAGGATGGTGGATTGAGATCACAAACCTTGTTGTGCCGATAGTTGGAGATAAGGAAGAGGATATACGCCGCCTTGCATCGTGGATAAGAGACAACCTCGGTCCAGAGACACCATTCCATCTCCTAAGGTTTTATCCACATTATAAGATGAGAGATCTGCCGCCGACCCCAGTAAAAACACTAGAGAGACTAGCGGAAATAGCTAGGAGCGAGGGATTGCTCCATGTATTTATAGGAAACGTGCCGGGACACCCACTTGAGCATACTT
>JALWJI010000188.1 GCA_027081695.1 Acidilobaceae archaeon
TTATTCGCCAATACGAACGCATTGGATCCCACCGTGTTCAAAAGCGCCTTCTTCTTCGAGCGTGAACTAGTAAAAAATGCAATGATGCTCACAAACGCTCCAAACGATGCAGTAGGTACAGTTACGTATGGTGGTACTGAGAGCATAATGCTTGCAGTTAAAGCTGCCCGATACAAGTTTAGAAAGAAGCACGGTTTTGAAAAGATACCAAGGATTCTGGTACCTGTCACGGGTCATCCGAGTATTAGAAAGGCTACTCACTACCTAGGCCTTAAACTAGAGTATCTCAAAGTAAAGAGGGACGATAAAAAGCTAGACGTCGACGACCTGTCTGAAAAGCTGGATAAAGACGTGGCACTAGTAGTTGTATCTGCACCTAACTTCCCATATGGTACTATAGACCCTGTAAAGGAAGCCGCCGAGATTGCTCGTGAAAAAGGAGTCCCAGTCCATGTAGATGCGTGTGTGGGAGGCTACATTTTGCCGTACATGGAGCGTCTCGGTTATCATCCTCCATTATTTGATTTCCGCGTCGAAGGGGTAGAATCCATATCAATGGACCTCCACAAGTATGGATACTCTCCTAAAGGCGCCTCAATAATACTGTTCAGGGCCCCAGAATACAAGGAGGGTACGATTTTCGTCGATCTCCAATGGCCGGGCTATCCGTTAATAAATAATACTGTTCTCTCGAGTAGAAGCATCGCACCTCTCGCCGCAGCCTGGACTACACAGGTATATCTCGGCGAAGAAGGCTACCTAAAACTGGCTAGAGACCTGTTGGAGGCGAGAGACAGTATATACAAGGGATTGAGTAGGCTTGGGTTCTCGAGTCTTGCCCCTATCGAGTCTCCTCTTCTATCTCTCTCGCTGGAATCGGAGAACGACGTATTCAAGTATTATAGTTGGATGTCGTTGAAGGGATGGGTTATAGGTTTACAGCCTAAGGTCGAGGATCTTGCACCATATAATATACACCTTACAATAATGCCGATACATAGAAAACTATACAAGGAATTCCTAAAAGACTCGGAAGAAGCCATTAATATGCCTCCTCCAAGAGAACTCATTGATCTCCTGGACCTCGTCCAGAAGGATCCCATGTCTGCAGCTCAACGGATAGGAGAGACGCCTCTCGACGGTATACTTATTGCAAAAGTCCTAGAGTCTATTCCCAAAGATTATGCCGAAGACTTGGCAAGAATGCTAGCGGTAGAGGTATATAGGAGATGAAGAGAGGACTCCTACTCCTAGGCTTGTCACTTATTATATTTGTAAATCAGGCTGCTTGGATCACCTTTTCCCCTGTTTCGAGTCTTGTCTCCATGGAATTAGGCGTTACCAAACATATGGTAGGACTCCTCGCTATACTTTTCCCGGCATTTTTCCTCCTTCTTACTATTCCATCCGGCTTGCTTCTAGATAGGTCGTTCCACCGTTGGTTGACAATTGGTGTGATACTCACTATCGTTGGAGTAGTATTGAGGCTCCTGTATCCGAGAAATTACTTGTGGCTTCTGGGATGCCAGGTCTTATTGGCAATTGGCCAGCCTTTCCTACTTAACTCGTTTGCCCCTTTTGCTAGTCGTGTTTATCCCGAAAACAGGGATTTCGCTGTATCGATACTGAGTCTCGCTATGTATCTGGGCATAATTTATTCTATGGGTACTGGTTACTTTCTTTACACTATGTATGGCCTATTGAGTCTCCTTGCACCTATATCGGCCGTAGCGATCATTGGGACATTATTATACGTGGCGGGATATAGGATACTCGTAACTTCAAGAATAGAAAATAGGTTAGCTCCTCCGTCTAGGAACGTCTTGGAAGAAATGAGGAAAGTAGTAAGCTATAGGGAACTTTGGCTTCTAGGAATAGTGTTGGGGCTGGGGGTGGCATTATTCGATAATATGACTATCTGGCTAGAAACAGTGCTTGATAGCATTGGGATCGGTAATATTGCAGGAGTAGCTATAGCTGCTGCATTACTACTAGGCTTGGGCGGCGTAGCGTTTGTGCCTAGAATTATAGCTAGAAAGAGTAAGAGAACATACTACATAAGAGCTGCGACAATAATAGGTCTAGTAATCTATATTCTCCTAGCACTATATACAGGTAAGCTTCTCGTCGCCGTACTCATACCAATACTTGGACTAGTAATGTTGCCAGCATACCCGATAATCATGGAATGGATAAGCACATATTATCCACGGGAAATACATGGTGGAAGCTCTGGCTTCATTGGATTCGTATCGAGAATATTCACAGTACTCCTAGCAACCGTCGCCGCTATATTCACTTACTCTCCGAGAGCCTATTTCTTGTTCCTGGCGACTGTGACTATTGCCGCTCTTATCA
>JALWJI010000189.1 GCA_027081695.1 Acidilobaceae archaeon
ACCCAGTACCAAACTATACAAAGATAATAGAAATAGACCTAAACGACGTAGAACCCAGCATAGCCGGACCAAGCCACCCAGAAGACAGAATACCACTAAAAGAAGCCAAAAAGAGAATCAAGGCGATTCTAGAAGAATACTGGAAGCAGAAAGGAAGAGGACCAGCAGCTGTACAGATAGAAATAGACGGAGAAAAAGTAGAATTAACAGACGGAAGCGTGGTTCTTGCTGGCATAACAAGCTGTACCAATACGAGCAACCCAAGCCTAATGATAGCTGCAGGTCTAGTTGCAAAGAAAGCAGTAGAGCTTGGCCTAAAGCCAAGACCCTGGGTGAAGACTAGCAACGCGCCTGGAAGCAGGGTAGTCCCAGACTACTGGAATAAGCTAGGCCTAATGTCATATCTAGAAGCGGTAAGATACCATGTCACAGGCTTCGGCTGTACAGTATGTATCGGTAATAGTGGTCCTCTTCCAAAGATTATCGAAGACGCTATAAAGGAGAAGGATCTATGGGCGGCAACAGTACTAAGCGGTAACAGGAACTTCTCGGGCAGAATACATCCACTCGCACGCGGCAACTTCCTAGCAAGCCCACCATTGGTAATAGCATACGCCTTAGCTGGACGAATAGACATAGACTTCTACACAGAACCAATAGGATACGATCCCAACGGAAACCCAGTGTACCTGAAGGACATCTGGCCAAGCCAGAAAGAGATACGAGAAGCAGTAGAGAAGGCACTAGACCCCGAAGCATTCAAACAAAAGTATAGTAACATATGGGAAGGCGACGAGAACTGGAAATCGCTGCCAGAAATAGACTCGCCAACATACCCCTGGGATCCAAAGAGCACGTACATAAAGAAGCCACCATTCTTCGAAGACATGCCTCTCGAGCCACCAGAACCACAAGACATTAAGGGAGCAAGAGTAATAGTATATGCCCCAGACAGAGTAACAACCGACCATATAAGCCCCGCAGGAAGAATACTTCCAGGAACTAAGGCAGCAGAGTACCTAGACGAACACGGAGTAAAACCATACCAATACAATACATGTGGCTCAAGAAGAGGAAACCACGAAGTAATGATGAGATGTACATTCGATAACCCAAGATTCAGAAACAAACTAGTACCAGACAGAGAGGGAGCATGGACGATATTCTGGCCAACAGGAGAAATAATGCACATATTCGACGCAGCCAGGAAATACAAGGAAATGAACATCCCAGTAATAATACTAGGCGGTAAACAGTATGGTACCGGCAGTAGCAGAGACTGGGCAGCAAAGGGACCAGCTCTACTCGGAGTAAAAGCAGTCATAGCCGAAAGCTATGAAAGAATCCATAGAAGCAACCTAGTAGGAATGGGAGTTCTCCCACTAGAGTTCCTACCAGGCGAGAACGCCGAGAAACTAGGTCTCGACGGAAGTGAAGAGTACGATATTATAGGTATAAGCGAAGGCCTCTATCCAGGAAAGATTCTAACAGTAAGAGCAAAGAAGCCAGACGGAAGAATAATAGAATTCAAGGTCAAAGCAAGGCTCGACACACCAATAGAAGTCGAATACTACAAACACGGAGGAATACTACAATACGTGCTAAGAAAGATAATCAAAGAACAGCAGAAACAGTAACTTAAACTCTTTCACTACATATTCCACGAATTTTTTCTGCAATCTTTAATGCCCATTTGGGAGCCTTACCACTCATAGATACAAGGCCTCTATTTTCAGTAAGAATGAACGTGTATCCGGCTATCCTCTTTTTCCGAATTTTTGCTACAATAATGTACCTGTTTAGGACAGCCCCAAAGTATCTGTTATCTATCCTAGCATAACAGTCAATCTTAACTCTCTTTATTTCGGGCATTTTTGAAGCATAGTAAACAAGGCTTTTAGCAGTCTTAGATGAGATACCTAGCCACTCTGCGATATCCTTGTGTTCTCTTATTCCGTTAAGCTCGGAGACGACAACTGGAAGTAGCCACGGATATCTAAGCAGTAGTTCTTCGCTTGTCAAAACTACTAAACCCTCCGGACACGATATTCAATGTGGCGGCGATGAGATCCGCTGGGTTAGAATAGAGGGTTCCCGATGAGAGATTCACGGACCATTCGAGCCGCCACAATATCGGTATCATTATTTATTGGCTGTGGCAAGAGATTCTTTCAGCATGGTAACGGTTTTTTCTAGGTGCTTTATTCCTTCTTCGAGTAGTTTTCGACCTTTCTCAGTTATATTATAGGTGTCGCCTTGCTTTTCGAGATATCCTAATCTCTCTAAACGATATAAGACTGTATAGAGCGTGACTGTGGATGGTTTAAATCCAAACTTGTTCGCGATTATTTTCCTAACATTATAGCCGTACGTGGGTCCTTCTGATACGAGCGATGCCAGGATATAGAGCCATAGAGTTTCCACAGTGGTTTTCTTATGGAGTCTTGCTAGTGGAGGATTTTTCTCTAATTCCATATTGTTATGCACCATTTACAGAGACTTGTAGGGCTAAAGTTTTATATTTGTCACCTCAGAATATTCATGGATAGAGATATTTACGGGTGTGAATATTGGCGAAGATAAAAGCAGCAATAGTAGGAGTAGGCAACTGTGCATCAGCCCTCGTTCAGGGAGTATACTATTACAAGAACGTTGCAGAAGACGAGTTTGTCCCCGGAGTAACAAGAGTCAAACTAGGAGGATACCACATCGGCGACATAGAATGGGTAGCTGCATTTGATGTTTCAAAGAATAAAATAGGAAAAGACCTAGCCCAGGCAATATTCGAGCCTCCAAACGTCACGCCGAAATTCGCAGATATACCAGAGAGGCTCGGCGTATATGTGAGTCCTGGACCAGTACTAGACGGTGTAGCTCCACACATGAAGGAGAGATTCAACCCCATAGAGAAAGAGGTATCTCTCGGAGAAGTCGTAGATGTACTGAAAGAATCGGGGGCTGAAATACTAATAAACTTCCTACCAGTGGGGAGCGAGAAAGCCACAAGGTTTTACGCAGAAGCTGCACTGGAGGCGGGAGTTGCATTTATTAATGGAATGCCAGTTTTCATAGCCAGCGACCAGAGCGAGGGATGGCCCAAGAAATTCGAGGAAAAGGGAATACCCGTAACTGGCGACGACATAAAAGGCCAGCTTGGAGCAACAGTATTCCACAGGACACTTGTTAGACTCATGCATATGCGTGGAGTAAAAGTCGAAGAGACATACCAGCTTAACATTGGAGGAAACACTGATTTCGAGAACATGCTAGTGGAAGAAAGACTCAAGAGTAAGAGGATCAGCAAAACCCAGGCGGTGACATCAATCCTTCCCTACGGAGATGAACTCTACAAGAACGGAAAAGTCAGAATAGGTCCCAGCGACTTCGTCCCGTTCCTTGGCAACACAAAAGTAGCCTACATCTACCTGAAAGGTACAAGCTTCGGTGGCTTCCCAGTAACAATAGAGGCTAAGCTTACAGTCGACGATAAGAGCATGTTTGCTGGAGCAATGATAGACGCGATAAGGGGAACAAAAGTCGCTATCGACCGGGGCATCGGAGGGCCACTAGTAAGCGTATCTGCACCGTTCTTCAAGCACCCACCAGTGCAAGCTCCAAGCGACGAGATAGCGCTTCAGTGGTTCGAGGAATTCATCGATGGCAAAAGAGAAAGGTAGCATAAGGGATTGTTTCCTGAGACAACTAATCATATAATTTCGCTACCCACTATTCCTAATAATTAATTTAAGAAAAATTACTTTGAGAGAGCCTTTACTTTTTCAAGATACTCCTTGAGTGCCTTAATGTTCCACTCGTGCGCAGTTTTACGCCTCGTATCTACATATAGGCCGAGTTTCCTGGCCTGCTTGACGGTTAATCCTACAGCCTCTAACTCCTTAATGCTAAATCCTCTTCCACGCCTAATACCTGGATCAACCGGACCCTTCTTTACGAGATGAGGCTTCTTAACAACAGCGTATGGAGGCTGTAGCTCCTTTCCTACCTCCATGACACTAACACCTCCTCTCCTTACTCATCTGGATTGACTAACCGATTAAATAATTATTATGCGGAATCAGAGTTCTCCGAGTAATAAACTGAATATACAGGTCTTTGAACGTCTGCTAGCTCAAGGATCTCGCAGAGTTTGCACAAGCGGCGAGAGGGACTAGTAGGCTCACCACACTTCTTGCATCGAGAAAGGGCTTCAGGGGAGAGATTACGGGCTTCTTCTTCGAGTACTTCGTCTAGTAGTTCTAGTATGCGGAGGAGAGTTCCTGGCCTGCGGGACTCGATAACGTACAACATGTCTCTAACCCTGGCTCTCAGCGTTGGAGCGTAGCGTATGAACATACATTCTGTCTCTTGTAACGGGAACTTTTTCATATATGCGTAGGTAGCGCTTTCCCATTCGTATATTTTTCTCAAGGGCTTAACCCTTGGTACTATGAGTTTACTTGCAGGCGAGGCAGCTGGATGAAGTCGTAGTAATCCTATTCTATCACCTCTAAGTAGATTAACAATAGCTGTCTGCACCTCGTCGTCTAGATTATGTGCTGTAACAGTCTTGTCTGCCCCGTACATTCTAGCATAGAAATTAAGTATACGTCGCCGCGATATACCACAATAGGTACATGGAGATATACGTTTACCTTTTCTCCAAGCCCTCATAACAAGTTCTGCTAAGCTATGTCCAGTATATTCTCTGATACTAGTAACGATAACATCGACTCCATACTCTCGAGCAACAACTCTTAGTCTTCTTATGTCCTCTTCTCTATTATACCGCGGTATACCCTCGATAATCGACACCGCCAAGATCCTAGAAACTGGATGAATACGGGCTAGAATATCTAATAGCACGTAGCTGTCCTTGCCACCGCTTAACCCCAGCAGAAGCCTGTCTTTAGGACTAAACATTTTCCAACGTTCAATCTCAGCTATAGTCCTAGCAGTAACGTCTTCGATAAAACACTGTCTACAAAGAGCTTTACCGCTATGTTGCTGGAACACAACCGCGTCTCTAATACCGCACACGCTACACTTTACCATGTCCATCACTATCCTTCGCTATCCTATGATCTATCGCTACCTATTCTCTCCGCATTGCAAATAGCTTATTTGAAGGAGTTTAATACACTGTCCATCACAAAGAATCAAGTTAGGGAGAATAAAGAAATGGATTGCGATTGCGACATAATAGTCCTAGACTTCGACGGTGTATTAGTAGAACCGTTAAGCACCTATGAATGGGCTCCAGAGAATGTCCGTGTAAGAGATCTAGGACGATTAATCCTACGAAGTATTCCGCAACATATGAAGATATATCTGGTTTCCGGTAGATCGGCTAAATGGCTCAACTTTATAAAAGATACTTTAACCGCGATAGGAGTATCACTATCACGAATAGAATTCTGCCTTAACCGGAAAAAAAGCGAAATAGACCACAAGTTATTCTGTGCAGAACGTATACTAGAGAAAGAAGGTTGCATATATGAGTGGCACGACGACAACCCGTATGTCCTTGAGAGTCTAAAGAGATACGTGTGCGGTGCTCTAGTTCTTCATCAAGGAGGCAGATGCTGGGTTATAAAAGGATCTAGCAGGCTAGGACAACTCTGCAGTGAACGATAAATACGTCTCAGAATCCTGAGTGTGGCTCCCCACAGTATAGCCCCACTATCTAAAACATAACCCTCAATAGCTAGACGCCTGTTTGGGTGGAAGAATATTCTCGAAGGACGATCAAGAATTGAAAGATCCTCCCAGAAAACTTCATCTACCTCCTCACTGTTAGGACGATAACAGACCGGTCCAGAAACCACCCCTACTATGGGAAGTATCCTTACCTTACCAATACGAGTAACCTCTACAGGAAGGAAACCCCTGATACTAATACTAGCTTTATGTATCCATGCCTCTTCCCAAGCTTCCCTTAGAGCTGCTTCGACGGGGCCCTCATGATCTTCTATATGGCCTCCTGGGAGTGCCGCATCACACGACCAATAGGTTTTTCGCCTGCATGATTTCCTTACTAAGAGAACCCTAGGCGGGGTTCCCCAAAGAATAACGAGTACGCTCGCATCGACGTCCTCCAATCCATCAATGTTTTCTCTTACCGGACAAGCGTCAAGATCCAATTATGTTCCCCATCACTAGATTACATATCGTAGGGACTACGCCTAGAGTAGGGCTCATGCGCCTCACATGCGGGCCTTGTCATCACCAGCCACGGAACAATGAAGATCCGCGGCCTCGAGACCCGGGTTCCCTGCTTGAGGGTATGGTCATCGGCGCACACATCATTATTAAAACGGTGCTGGGAGAGGCTAAAAATTGAAGGGAACGATAACCCTTTATTACTCCTTTCCCTTAATAGAAGCATTATGGAGGAAGCCCTGGGCCCGTAGCTCAGCCAGGCAGAGCGGCGGAGGCCCTGGAAACCTCCAGGGTCTGTCGAAGCTCCAGACCCGTAGGTCGGGGGTTCGAATCCCCCCGGGCCCACCACAAGGGTGTAGGCATCGGGGAGGGCTCCTCACTACTATATCCTCGTATGAACCCACTGTGGAAAACCTCTATGATCCACGGGATCATTTAACGTTATGTTCTTGAAATGAGAGTATTAGCTAATTCTTATTAGAGATGTAATAAAATAGATAGTTTCAACGGTGTTTGAAGTGGCAAGAACGCCGTACATAACTAAGATACTAGAGGTCAAAGACAAAGATACGATAATCGTCATGGGGATAGGCAAGCCAAAAACAATACAATTGCCCAAAGAAGTCGTAGAATGGGTCTCAGAGAGCAAGGTAGCCATAAGGATACTCGACGAGCTCATAGGACACTACAAGTTTAGGACGAGACTAGCACATCCCGGAGCTATAAGAAGCCTCATTCTACTACTATACTCGAGAGCACACGGAGTAGCTCCCTACAAGACAGCCAGGAAATATGGAGTAGCCCCAGAGCAATTATACAGGATAGAGCGTGGATTGAAGAAAGACGGACTCTACGAATTCGTAATAAACCTATTATCACTGGAAGAATACAGAAAACCCTAATAAACCCATAAGAACATAGAATGGTATCCGGCCGGGGAGGATGCCGGGGTAGCTCAGCTAGGTAGAGCGCCGGGCTGTTAACCCGGTGGTCGGGGGTTCAAGTCCCCTCCCCGGCGCCACGTAACTAGACTACTACTAAATGTCTTCTCACCTGCATGATATCCAACCGTATTCTACTATTGAGAATTCAAGCATACGGATAGACTCTTCGAAGAATGAATATATTTTTATTGTTTCCGTAGATCATGATTTGCTGGTGGAGGAGGGAGTATCAAGATGCCACTTAGACCAGCGAGATGCTATACACATTTCAGCGGACCGCCATATACAAGGAAAGAATACATCCACGGAGTCCCTCAGCCAAAGATCACCAAGTTCGAAATGGGCAACAGAGACATGATGGAGAACGCTGAAGTAAAGGGAGAACTAATTGCAATAGAAGCAGGACAAATACGCCATAACGCTCTTGAGGCTGCGAGAATCGCGGTAAACAAGTTCCTCGCGACAACAGTAGGTGACGCCAATTTCTACTTCAGAATAAGGGTATATCCCCACCACGTGCTTAGAGAAAACAAGATGATGGCGTTCGCTGGAGCAGACCGACTTCAAGACGGTATGAGGCAAGCCTTCGGTAAGCCGATCGGAACCGCGGCAAGAGTGTACCCAGGACACGTTATACTAGAGGTATGGGGCAGAAAGAAAGACATTGAAGCAATAAAGGAAGCACTACGCCGCGGCGGAGACAAGATGCCTATACCAACAAGAATTGTTATCAAACCATTACAATAAATCTCATAATAAACCGTTTTTGGATCCATTCTCTCATTTGATTCCTTATAATACTGTAAAACCGGAGACATCAATCACAGTGTTTTTCATCAAGATAAATACGGAGGCCCGATTTAGTATTGCGTGTTAGGCTTAGACTATACGTATACTACGATAATATTACAGGAGATGTCCAGTACTAGACACCTGGTAGAAACGGTGCACTACAGTGGCCAGGGAAAAGACAGCTATCACACATAAAAAGAAAGTTATGCTAGGAATCCTAATAATAGGAATACTTGCAGCCTTTCTCACGTTATACCTAGCTCACAACAGTGAAACACAAACAAACAATAAAGCAGAGAACACGACTTTAACCCCACCGCCACCATGCAAAGCAGGATGGTCACAACGAAATCTTATAGTGCTTGACGATCTAGGAGATGTCTTTATCGTGGTTCCAGCTGGCAACGGAAGTGTAAAGATAACAGAGACGCTCATATATGTACTAGAACAAGATTACCCAGAACTAAACTATAGCGATATCGGGGTCTTGGAACAAGTACTTTCTTCTAACGACAGCATTTCTGTATTAGAGAACAACCCGTTTGCAACTAATACAACTGTATCGCCAAGCGAAGGATACAAGATATTTCTACCTAACTCGACAGGAGAGGAATGCGCGCTCTCAGCTGCTAGAACACTGTACAAGGACGCATCAAGCATATACCTCGAGTATTTGGGCTATACGGTAGTGCCCTACGACGATTCCTCCTGGCTATATTATAATGAAAGCCTGCCCTCGTGGCGAGTATACGTAAATGGAGAAGTAGTATCTGTGATATGGATAGATCCAGATCTGGGAATACTTGTGGCTGAAATGCAGTCTAACGCTATGTATCTCTGGGCTAAAGTCATAGTGGGTGAGGAACGATAACATGCAATGATATCCCGTACAATATAGAGCTGCCAAAAGACCTCTGCGCTAATGATATGCCGGAGAAAATCGTACTCCAGTTGCCAGAAGGCATGAAGCCCCTCAGCATAAAAATAGCAGACTGTATCAGGCAAAAATGCCCGGGAGCCAAAATCTATATTCACGGAGATCCTAGCTATGGCGCCTGCGACTTATCATATCCTGAACTCGAATACTATTTGGCGCCTGACTTAATCATACATGTAGGACACACGCCTTATCCACCAGAACTCGCCAGCAAGAGATCTACGCCACAGGGAAAAACACGAGTCATTTATATCCCGGCAGAAAGCCGTCTAGACGTAAATGAGAATCTTTTAGAGGATCTGGTGCGGTTCATCGAAAAATATGATTCCAGCAATATAGGGGTAGTCGGCACAATACAACATTATCGATTAATCCCGAAGATAGTTCGCTTGCTCAATAAACATGGATATAGCGCATCTACATCTCCTGCGAGAACTCCCTATTTTGTAGAGGGCCAAGTCCTCGGATGCGAGTACGGTAGCGCACTCATGCTCAAATCGGATCTCTATGTTTATGTGGGGGGAGGCCTCTTCCACCCTCTAGGACTATATCTTGCCACGATGAAACCCGTCATAAAACTCGATCCATATCATCAAAAAGTGGAAGACCTAACACCTTACGGTGAAAAAACGTACAAAAAGAGAATGTACAAGATCATGCAGGCGATGAACGCAAAGCACTGGGGACTAGTACTAGGGCTAAAAACGGGGCAATATAGGCCATGGCTGGAAAAACAATTATCAAGCCTCCTTACCTCCAAAGGTGTCAAATACGATGTCTTCTTATTCGAGAAGCTCACAATAGAGTCATTACGCTCCCTACCACAAGAAATAGATGCATACGTGGTAACAAGCTGTCCCAGACTCCCGATAGACGACCTCGCGGACTTCGAGAAACCAGTACTTACTCCAGGAGAAGCCGTGATGGCCCTAACCGGCAAACTAGAACGATACAGGTTTCCATGGTGAGCTAGTAAATTGGCTCATAAAGTGAAGAGTAAAAATGAACTCTCAATAATTTTAGAGAAGGAAGTTCCAGAAATACCTGAACCAAGCTTTAAGTTAGAGCAGTATACGACTCCAGGCGACCTAGCGTCACTAATAGCATGGGATCTACAATACAGAGTAAACCTAGTAGATGCGAGGATACTAGACCTAGGAGCCGGTACATGCAGGCTATCAGCCGCAGTAGCTTTACTAGGAGCCAGTTACGTTATAGCAGCGGAATATGACCCGAAACTACTCGAGATATGTAGAGAAACACTCTCACGTCTTAGACTAATAGATAGAGTTCAGCTTGTAAGAGCCTGGATCCGCAAAGA
>JALWJI010000190.1:0-2873 GCA_027081695.1 Acidilobaceae archaeon
CTCTTAGAGATATGTAGGCGTTGATTTTAGGCTCCCACTTCTCTATGTTTTCGAGGATTTCTTCTAGATGCTCGCTTGGTTTTAGGCTTCCCTCAAGATATCTCTGCCTGGTTTTCCAATAGGGTAGTTGTCCCGGCACCATTGCTTTATCCCCTTGGTCTCCATGGAAGGACTACTTTTCCTTCTTCGTCTAGCTTGATCCACTCCAGATTTGCTAGAACTAGTCTTCTTTCCTCGCCTGTCCCTGGGGGGCTATATTCCTCTATGTCCCATACATAGTAGAGGGGTTCCGTGCCAGGATATCGTTCAACGACGTGTCTGAGGTCTTCCATCATTAGACGTACGTCCCGGATATATTTGCAGACCTCTTCCTTATCAATACGGAGTTTCGCCAGTCCAAGAAGCCTTTCCAGCTCCACACAATCATTAACAGTGGCTCCTTCCATACGTCTACGCCTGTTGATTTATCTGTCAATGTTTCTAGATATAAATTGAATCGATTAATCCGCCGCTGAGACTAGAGGCATTCATAGGTGGGGGTGAGATATCGTGGATAGTCAGAGACTCAAGATAATCGCGGGACTTATACTATTTACTGTTCTATACCTTGGGGCTATGATTAGGTACCAGTCGCTAATAGTGGAACATAGCGAGGCCACGACTGGGTGGAGAATACTGGAGATCCTCAGCACGCTGACCTATATTGCAGGCATGGCACTGGGATTCTATCTACTTAGAAGAAGCTAGTATAGGATAAAGACTAGTATCCACATGAGACTCAGAGCAAGTAATAATAAGTCTAGGAACCCTATATTCTCGTCGTAGAGCCTAGTCCTCGCCATTCCTGGCCGGGCACCCTTCATATAGTAAGCTACTTTCATCTCCTCAGATTTCCTTATATTAGATAAGGTCACCGCCACAAGGACCTCGCTTGTACTGCGATCCATAAGCCTCTGAGCCGATAATGCTACGAGAGCATCCTCAACAGCTTGAGGCGCTAGCCTATAAAATAACGAAAGTATATCGTGTAGCAAGGGGCTGGCTCTTGCAAATATGCCCGGGAGCTTCAACGGGCCCAGCGCCGTGTATATTATTAGAGTGGATGAGGCTATTCCATATACTCTTAATATGACGCTTCCAAGATAAATAGCCCAGTCACTGGATAGAGGCTTGAAGGGAGACAGAATTCCCGCTACTAAGCCAATAATTGCTACTGGCAACGAGACTGTGCCAGCTATTCTCACTGATTCCCTTCCGTGCAGTACGTGAAGTACCAGTACATATGGATACGTTATGAGTATTGCCGGATAATGGAGTATAGAGAGGCCTATCCAAGAGACCAGTAGTCCTACGAGTAATAGTCGTGGGTTTAGTTCTGACAGCGGGGTTTTCTTATTCGTGTAGAGTATTGATAGCAGCCTGGTCAGCATATACCATAGCATTCCCGTATTCTCCCCTCCACGACTAGATATGATCTTGTGGCTATCTCCGAGAGCTCCTCGTCATGGGACGCTGCAACAATAGTATATCCCGCTCTGGCTAGTTTATGGATTGCTTCGATTACGAGCCACTTGTTCTCGGGGTCGAGGCCTGCTGTTGGTTCGTCAAGTAATAGTATGTCTCCGCCGGAGGATAGTACTATCGCTAGTGCTGCTAGCCTGAGCTCTCCTCCGCTGAGACTATATATTGGTTTATCGTATATCTCGTTGATTTTCTCGGTGAACGAGATCCTCCCAGGATCATCTATGATGTCCGATAATCTCCCTCGTGGAAATACGAGGAAGGGATCAGCTGGCAGTAGCCTCGGCCTGCCTTTGATGATTATTCTTCCCTTCATGGGCTTGAGGAATCCTGCGATTGTGTAGAGTATGGTTGTTTTTCCTCCGCCGTTTGGGCCCTGTAACAGTACTAGTTCACTTTTCCTTGCCTGGAGCGAGATATCGTGTATCACTAATTGGCGACTACCGGGGTAGCCTGCTGAGACTTTTTCTAACTTAAGGACTAGTTCGCCTCCTTGTCTCGGAGGGTTGAGGTGGTGTTTATTGATTCTGTATACACCTTTGTTAACCCCCCGGTTAACAATGTAGGATTCGTCGGCAAGCTCCGCTAACTTCACGTCATGAGTCGCCACGAGTACTCCAACTCCCTCCCCTCGGAGCCGATCCAGGATACTATACAATACCGTTCTAGCACTCCTATCTAGAAAACTAGACGGCTCATCCAATAACAAGTACCTAGACCTGAGGACACCTGCTGCTGCGAGAGCAGTCCTCTGCAATAAGCCACTACTCAACATGTATACATGAGTCCACTTGTAATCCAATAAACCATACACGTGGAGTTGTTCCCATACCCTCTCCATAATCGTTTTTCTATCCACACCGCGGAGAACTAGTGGAGACGAGGCCTCTAAGAAGACTGTTGCACCCGTAACCTGGATCTTCGGATCCTGTAATAGTAGGAACACTTTTTCTCGGGGATCACACTCGCGGGGATCGCAACCATCTATCTCGATGCGTCCCTTAACTCTTCCAGGATAAAATGAAGGGATGAGCCCGGTAATGGCTCTAAGTATAGTTGTCTTGCCACCACCGTTCGGACCTGTTAGTGTCTTTAGCTCTCCAGGCTGGAGATCTAGATTCACTCCTTCTAGCGCTGGTTTTTGAGAACCCTCGTATACTACTTCTAGGTCTTCTACATGAATCATCTCTGAGCACGCCATACTGATGATACCACTATTGAAGCTATTGCAGCACCAACTATTACTTGCCCCAGGTTCACGGGTATCTCTGCCGCGGCCGCTAATGGGTTTGTCATCTCTCCTAGGCCTAGGCTATATATTACTGTTGCCTCGTATATGAAGTATCCGGCTA
>JALWJI010000190.1:2883-10145 GCA_027081695.1 Acidilobaceae archaeon
GAGTAGCATGGATACAGTTGCTACACCCAGTAGCTCGTCTCTCCTGGTTCCAATATATAGGATTACTACTGCGATTAGGGCTCCTACCAGTAGCCAGGCGCCAAGAGGTATCGTGAACGTTACAGTCTTCCCCCATATGCTGAGCTCCGTAGATCCACCGTATAGTCCAGCATAGAGGAAGGCGCCTGCGAGTGCTATTCCTCCTCCCACTAATATGGCGGAGATATAGATCATGCTTCTACGCTTCCCGCCCGGTAACCTTGAGAGCCTTAGAAATATCCATCCCGCCAAGTATCCCTCTATAGCTTTGATAACTAGTGTACCTGGAGCATAATGCGAATACCCAAGTATTATATCGGCGAGAGCACTACCTATACCCCCGGCTATCAGCCCCACATATGGGCCTCCTAGTATCGCCGCAGTGTACACCATGGATTCCCCGAGGTTGAAATAGCCCTCGGTTATAGGAGTATAGACGCTTATCATAGTAGCCGCTAAAACCAGGGCGGCGAACACTGCTGATCTAACAACAATAGCGGACCACACTACGTCTTCCTTATAACTAGTGTTACGGGACACATTGGTACACCCATTCGTTTGATTCCAATGAGATAGAAACAATTGTTTCTATTTTAAAACCATGAACGCTCAAATAATATTTATAACAATCAGCAGAAACAATCCCCTAATGTAAAGCGGACTCCATCATTTGTTAAACAAATATGATATGAGAGAACTAGTCTTCACTATTATGTCTGCTTTCTCGAATCCCATGCAACTATATACTTTCTTATCCTTTACTTCAAGAGTTATTGAACTGTTGTATTCTCTAAGTCCTATTATCGAGAGTTTATCGCTATATGTGATATGTCCCGTGTAGACCATGTAGTCTCCTTCATAATAGAAGACTCCTTCTATTTCTTCGGAGTTATATGGGTGTCCTGCTCCGAAGCTTTTTGTCTTGGCCATGTATTCTATTAGTCTGCCGTTTTCGACTTTGTAGTATTCTATTATAGGTGTGTTCTCTACACTATGGGTCCAATTATATATTATTATCGAGTAGTCTGGCGCTATCGTCTCATAGGTTGAGTTATCACATGTGATAGAAACAGTTTGGATTGGAAGTAGGAGTAATGATAGAAGGTATATTGCGGTGATTATGAGAAAAAACTTGTTCAATTCTATTACACTCCCGTCGGGGAGCCTCCATAATAGAGGTAGGAGTTTGGTTAGCCCGTTGGCTGGAACTCTGCTGGTACCTGGAGTCCCTGCTCCTGGTAGTACTGGTAGGCTCCCTCGTGGAGCGGTATGCTTAGTCCTTCTAGTGCATGGTCTAGGCTGATGTACTGGACGCTCTGCTTCTGGACCTTGTTCTTGAGCTCGTCGGCGTGCTCGAAGAGTATCTTAGTCATTGTATAAACTACGTCTTTTGGTACATCCTTGTGGACTAGTAGCATGCTCATTACTGCTACTGTCTGCACGTCATTGTCTAGGCCTGTATAGGTTCCAGCTGGTATTGTTACCTGGGTGTAGAATGGATAGTTCTGCTTTAGTGTCTGGTAGACCTCGTCTGGGACTGGTATTATGTAGATTGGCTTCTCTGCTGCTAGATTCTCGACCGCGCTCGTGGGTATTCCTGCTGTATAGAAGGCTGCGTCGACTGCGCCTAGCTTGAGGTCTTCTACTACCTCCTTGAAGCTTCTATATACTGGCTGTATCTGGTCCCATAGGCCTGCTGCCTCTAGTATCTGTCTAGCGTTCCAGTAGGTACCGCTTCCCTCCTGGCCTACTGCTACCTTCTTGCCCGCTAGGTCTTGTAGGCTCTGGATTCCGCTGTCTGCGAGTGTTACTATCTGTATTGTCTCTGGATAGAGTACTGCTACTGCTCTAATACAGTCCTGTGGGTTGCCTGCGAACTTCTGGATCTTGTCGCTTCCATGATAGGCATAGTATGCTATGTCGTTCTGTGCTAGTCCTGCTTCCGCTGTTCCCCTACAGATTTCTTCGATGTTGCTTACGCTAGCTTTGCCTGTCACAGCTGTTGCCTGGATTAGGCCGTTGCTGTACTCGTTGAGTAGCTGTGCATAGGCTGTTCCTACCGGATAATAGGTTCCTCCCGTGCTACCGGTGAGGATCGTAATCTTATAGGCCTCCTGCTGTGTCTCTTCGCCTCCACCTCCCGTGAAAACGAAGGCTGCTGCAACTATGACTACTATTACAGCTATTGCGAGGCCTATCATTGCCTGCTGAGATAATCCTTTCCTCATACTCATTCCACCTTTGAAAGCTCCTAGGCTTGATCCTATTTCTACATAGAATAAATATGAGAATAGTATATAAAGCCACCCTATCCCTCAAGGTAATACCAAAAACATAAACCGAGATAAATACACTGTAAATCCAGTTATAATGCAATCCTACCATAAGGCCACATGAAACAACAACCAACAACTATAGGAGATCCATACAGTTCTCCACTACAAAGCGAACGATCTCCGGACACTCAGGATACCTCTCCCTTAGAGATACTAATCCTCCGCGATAAGCCGTATCAAGAACATAGTGGAGCTTTACAAGATCCGACGATTCCGAGCCATAGAACCAGTTTACAATCCTATAAAGTAGCCGTCTCCCCCAGGGACTCCTCCAATCATGTGTCATTACCCCCTTAACTTTCAGACCAGACATTAACGCATGAGCCGTCTGACACTCCCAGCTACTGTTATCGGAACAGTTCTCTCTTACAAAATATCGTAGTATCCCTTTGGCTTTTTCAGGATGATCGATTAGCGTCTCTATTTGCGAGACTAAATCTATTAGATGCGTCCTTCCAGTCATCTTTAGGTACTTGTATGAACAGTATACGTGAACATCCCGGTCCGGCACATTACATCCTCCTGTGACAGGCCCGCACTTATTCTGGAAACCTGCTACAAGAGATATAATTCTTCACCTCACATCAAGGACTATGCTATATGATTTTCCATCTATGAATGCAACTGTTATCATTACGGGCCCAGATATCTCTTCTATGTCAAGATAGCTGGATACACCCTTGAGATTAATCGTTATGGTGAAGGATCTCGGACCGAAGTCCTTTAGGTTGACGTATTTAGTTGCGTCGACAATCTTGGCACCTGATACGAGATAGATTTTGTCGACATCGAACAGGAACATGTACTCGTGGCCTGAGATGCCCTGTATCGATATATATACTGTGTCCTCTGGAGAGTATCCTTCCACCACGAGGAATAAGGCCTTGTGATCCTTGTCTAGAGCTGATTCTTTCAATACTGGCTTTGAAGAGACCTTTTCTAGCGTGTGACCTGATTCTTCTTGTGTATACGTATAGCTAACTCCGCTGTATAATGTTGCTATTGTTAGCAGCATTAGCAGTGTTAGTGTTATTGTTGTTTTTTCCATTTTGATTCCCTGTATTTATAAAGTTTACTAAACTTTATAAACCTTCGCCCTCTAAAATTCACTTCTATAAACTAGAATCCGGGGAAACCACGACCAAAAACAATATTTGTGCTCACAAATACTAGAATAAAATGAGTACCCAGTATTCATACACACAAATATACTTATTCACGCAAGGTGACATCCAACGAAACAAACCAGTATAACAAGAATATTCGCATCATACATCATAACACTATATATCATAGCGCTCCTAGTAGAGATAGACACCATATAGAGAGAAACCCAATTAAAATGAATCTTCTTACAATACCCGACTAGTCCTTGGATGCCACAACTAGCCATACTCACATTCATACCCAGCATATTCTACCTCTCCTGCGTACTCCTGTTCATGTGGCTAGCGTTCAAGCCGAGTATGATCCAAGACAACACTATTCTAAAGATAACCGTGTATGCGTTAACTCCACTTTCAACAGCATGGATCGCTTCAGACCTAGTCATTGGAAACCCTCATACCGACACTACTTTAGCACTCCTATACTTCTTCCTTGGATACCCCGGCCTCTACCTGATATACGCATGGCTCGTATACAAGGTATTTGACCCACTACTCGGAGACATAGACCTCTCAAACACCAAGCAAGGATTATACAGGCTATCAAGCATCCTTGCAGTAACAGTAGGAGCCCTCCTAGTATTCGTTTCAATTGTTGGACTGATAGGAAGATACATGTCTCTCATCGCAATGCTCTATCCCGGCATAGGACTCCTCTTAGCCGGATACCATCCGGTCCTAAAGAGGAAGCCGTATAGATTCTTACTCACATATCCTCTACTTGGACAAGCCCTAGTTGTACACACTATTTTCAGTGTTCCCGTGGCTATTCCATTCTTGGAAGCCCTAAATAAGGGTTTGATCAGCGAGGGAGTCCTTGCATGGATGATGTTGATAAGAAGATTATTGTTCCCACTACCTGGATTTGGTGGAGCAGAAGCTGGATTCGCGCTCAGCGTATTCTTCAGGTATTTGTCTGATCTATCACCTATTACGCTATTAGAAAAATTTCCAAGTATCATGGTTCCGGTAGTCCCATTATGGTTGCTTGTTGAATGGATACTAATGTATAAGGCCATTAGTAGTCGGAGTAGTAGTGGCTTGGATGCAACGTTAGGATAATACTATTCTTTTTGTTTCATCATAGAACCTGGACCACCAGCCGAGTAGGAACTTTCGGTCCCCTACTCGTCCCTCAAGATCCTTTACTCCTAGCTCGCAGGCTATTGTGGCTACTATGTCCATTGTTTTCCTGCTCTCCCACGGAACAGGCTCTGCGCCGGCCTTGATATTGTACCGAGCAATAAGCCTGTAGTCTTCCATCATCCTCTGCTCCAAATCAACGTCTACTCCGAGTAGTTCCCTGTAGAGGCTGTTGAGAGCCTTGGATATCCATTTTCTATGGAATCTGCATACTCCAGCATTGTCAATCGCCATTTCGCTGATCGCTCTTTTTATGCTTATTCTAGCGTATTCCTCCGGTTCACTGTATGTCGGGCTATAGTTTGTCCAGTATCTGCCTAGAACGAATAATGGGGCTATCATACCTGGGCTCCAGTAGTAGTTCGGGGTCATATAGCCGTTCTCGCCGTATCCCGCGTATACCAGTAGGTCTTTAAACGAGGTGCCTCTAGCAGAGACGATGCTGTCGTAGAGCTCGTCCAGGATTTTCGCCGCGTATCGGGCTCCATGCATCGCTGTTAGTGAGAGTATCTCGTTTGACCTCTCTACGTAGTTGTTGAGGATCCTCTCGGCTAGTATTGCGTTGTTCCTACTCGAAATTGGTGAGAGTGAGAGTGGATCCATTACGGGCCTGGATGGGAGGCCTAGTTCCTTGTAATCTAGGATGTCTTTGTCGATGGCATCGAATAACCATGCCACTATGTGTCCTGCTTCTATCGCGTCGATACCAAGGTCGTCTACAAGTTCTACAAGTTTAGCCGTGTCCTGGAGAGTGATGACTCCGATCATTGGACCCATGGCGTGTGCAGGTTCATAGTCTAGCTTGACATTGTTCCAGATCTTTTTGCAGGCTACGCTGCATGGCTCCCCACAAGTCCTCCATGGCTTTATCTTTGACTCGAAGACTTGTTCTTGGAAGGGCTTCCAGAAGTATTCCATTATTAGCTGGTGTACGTGGAGCCTTACGGTTCTCGACATGTATATCGAGTTGTAGGCTAGGACCGGTAGGAGCTCTCTATAATGATAATAGTTTACGCCGAAGGTCCCGCCTGTACCTAGCTTGGGATCAAACCTGTACTTCGTGGTGGCCTCGCTTACCGCTTGGTGAAGGGGTTTACCTAGTTTTTCCTCGATAATCTTCTTAGCAATTGCAGCAAACCTCTTATCCTGTGTACGTGGTTTGCCTCCAACGATAATTGCTGCTACCCCGTGGGCCTGGGCCATTACTGTGCCTGCACCACCCCTACTAGCACTATCAACTATGGGAGAGGGGTTTCCATGACCGTCATCTACCCAGCTAAATACTCCTGCGGCAAGGGTTGTCCATGCGGCTGGACCGACAAGGAGGATCCTGTACCACGACTTTGGCTTTCCTCCCAGTATATTCTCGGCTATATATTTGTGGAGCGCTCTTGTACCTCTGTATCCTTTGTATCCCTCATATATTTTGTCCAGCATGCGTTTCTCAAGACAATACCATTTGTCTTCTAGCCCCTCTCCATTGTTCTCTAATAGTAATATGCATGGATCGCTCGATCTGCCATCTAAGACTATCAGGTCTAGGCCTGTTGCTGTGAATGCGTAGGCTGCTCCACCCATACTGCTTGCGTGGAGGCCTCCTGTTATGGGGCTCTTGAATATGAATGTTAGTCGGTGGCTTCCGAAGAGTCCGAGCCCTGTTAAGGGGCCTTTACCGAAGACTAGGAGGTTCGACTCGTGCAGGCTTGGATATTTCCAGGTCTCTTTTTCATAGTGTAATCGTATTCCAGCGTCTAGCGGTCCTACGGCTTCTATTGTTGTTTGAGTTGTTTTCTGTGAAGAGGAGTTGATTAGTAGTGCGTTGAGTGTGAGCGTCAATCCGGGTCTTCACCCATTATGTGTATAGTATAGTTCTATGCTTATACAGGTTATACTGCTTATTCTATATTTATTGATTGGTTAACGAATAATTCTTTTGATATACCTTATATCAGTTTGGTGGAGTGTATTGGTGCTGGTTGCACATATTGTGAAGAAGAATCCTGTAACGGTCGCACCCTCTACTAGTCTCAGAAGCGTGGCCAGTGTAATGAGGAGTAGGAACGTTGGAAGCGTATTGATAGTAGGAGACACGGGTAGGCTAATGGGGATATTTACAGAGAGAGATCTAGTTAGGGCCGTGTCTGATAACGTCAACCTCGATTCTGCACGTGTTGAAGACTATATGAGTAAAGAGCCTATAGTTGCCCGTCCAGAGGACTCTATTGTATCGGCTGCTCATAAAATGGTTCATCACGGGATAAGGCACTTGCCCGTTGTCGACGATGGTGGGAGATTAATAGGAATAGTAAGTATGAGGGACGTACTACGCCACTTGTTAGCAGAGAACGAGTTTCCTTAACGTCTACAGTTCTCGTATGCTAGTTTCGCTATTCCTAACGCTACAGGGTTTCCTAGGGCCTTCTCGATCCTCATATTCTTCTTGTAATTGGTTAGTTCTCGCGTTATCCGTCTTGTTATCTCCTGGGAACGTGTTAACCCCCCGGTTAACACTACTCGTTCGGGAACGCCAACAACATCAACCAGTAACCTAAAATGATAAGCCACAGCCTCAACAACC
>JALWJI010000191.1 GCA_027081695.1 Acidilobaceae archaeon
ATCAATACTGTATCTACTTCCCATGCTATTCTGCGGAGATCACTCACTATTTGTCTAGAATCTCTTATCCTTGTACTGCCACATACAGGGCATTTGTCTACGTCCGCGGTGAATTGGTGTCCGCAGTCTAGGCATCTCTTAATACTCGTGTAAACAGGGATGAATTCTTTATCATTCCTATTTTCCTCGATGATGACACCGAATATATCCTCTTCCATGGGTTTACCTAGTACTCTGTAGTCGCCTTTGTCCGCGTATGGGGAAAGATCGTATACGTGGCCGCCGCTGGCAGCTATGCTTAGAATGTAGTCTCCGACTGCTACCTCGTACACTCTTAAACCTCCTGGTAGGAGTCGTATGCTTGGCTGTCCAAAGAAACCGGCTATGGTTCTAGCCTTGTTCGGTGATTCTACTACGAGTAGGGCGGTCTTGACGAGATCCTTTAGTTTTATTTCTCCCCTCTTTAGCTCCTTTACTTTTCTCCTGTCCTCATCTATCTCTCTCAGTACTTGGTCGATGTCGAGCTCTTCGAGGCGTTGCCATTTTGCTTCGACGAACCATTGTGTACGCCTTATGAGTCCATTTAGCACCTGTTCATAGTCGACAACTACTATGCTAAGTCCTCTTGTTATTCCTCCCGCGTAGAGCCTGCTTGTTCTGCCACTTGCTTGTATGTAAGTTGGTGCATCAGCTATGAGGACATATCTTTTGCCGTCTTCTTTGATTACAGCTACGTCTGTTCTACTCTCTAGGAATCCCCATACATCGTCTTCCTCCATCGCTTGTCTTAGGAAATTATATGCCTCTGCCACGAGGCGTGTTGGACTCCCTGATTCGTCGACATCTCCACTCATTACTCGTTCTGCGATCATGTGGAGAGCTGCAGGGCTAAGTCTCCGCATGAGATCTCTTAGCCTTGCCATGTATACTCTTGCTGTGTTAGCGATATCCTCCATTGGTGCTTCTACTAATAGAGATAGCAGTCTTATCATCCTAGCTGGGTGGGGGTCTCCTATGTCGGCAGAGAATTTATGTCTTGGAACACCTGCGAAAACAGCGTACCTTACTACCTCGGGTAAATCGAGTCCTCTTACTAGTACCCCATAGTAGTTAGCGACGCCGACTAATATGTCTAGTTCTCCGCTGGCATACTCGTCTATTATCTTTGTAGGCTTCTTGCTATGGAATGCCTCTGCCTTGATGCCTTCGTTACGGAGTCTCTCCGCGATTGTCTCCGCTCCCTCGATACCCTGATCTATGGGTACATATACGAGGCCTCCTTTCCCTAGTCTTTTTACGAGTTCAACTACACGATCTACGATACCGTTTTCTGGATAAGTATAGGTGTCATATACTTTTCTTAGCCCTAGATCGCTTCTTCCCCCGGCCTCAAAGCCTAGGAGGCTCCTGAATAATTTTACTCGTGCCCCTCTAGGCCTTCCCGTCGCGGTACTAACTATTAGGCTTGCAACGTTCATCTTGACATCATTTATGTACTCTTGTAACTTCGATATTCTCGCTTCGATACGTGCAAGCTCTTTTCTCACTTTCTCTGCTTGGTCTCTACGGCGCTCCTGGAGCCTAACAAGTCTATTATAGAGCGTTGCTCTTCGCATCTGGAGCCTGAGAAGTTCTGCTCCCTTCTCCAGATCCTCCTCGGTGAAGCCCACGATTTTTAGGACTGTATCTACGCTTTTTGCACTCTTCAGCACGGCGTCAACGTCGTCTACGAATACGAGTCTATATCTTGTCTTAGAGACGAGATCAACGTTCTTCCTTGCAAAAGCGGCTGTAGTGACTAGAACTCCGAACTCGCCTTTTTCCAGTTTCTCCATGGCTTCTTGGCGTTTTTTCCTGCCCATCTTGCTATGTATGACAAGTATCCCTGGATCGCATCCTACCTTCTCAACTACTGAGAGAGCCTTTCTTTCAACTTGTTGAACGAGGGGAGTCGTGGGGAGAATAATATAGGCTTTTTCGCCGCTGCACGCGTAGTATATACTTGCTACTACTCCAAAAGTCGTCTTTCCGACTCCTGTAGGTGCCACTATAGAAAAACTATCCCTCCTCGCTAATCTCCTCGCCCACGTACGTTGTGCTCCCCAAGGAGGACTCTCAATAGCTTTCTCGAAAAACCTTATGAGTCTTAAACTCTCCTCTTCTAGCGAGGCCAATTCTTTATAGTTGTTTATAGATCCAGCATCCTCCAATATCTCGTTTATGTAGAGGATATCATATTCTTCACGAGAATTCTTCAATAATAGCTCGTCACTAATACATTGAGGACATGGGAGACCGCGTATTAGTCTAGCCTCTGTATTAGGCCCGCCACAATTAGGGCATGAGTGCCGGTAAATTCCCCGTCCTCGAGAGAATCTTTGCATAGGCAATGGCACCATCCGGCTTACCGACCTGGTGTATCCAGATAAGGTTGATTATGAGTATTACAATATAATAAAAATTATGTCGTTGAATTATACTTATTCATATATCTGAATTTTTCGTCAGATGTCGTATCCAATCCACGGCATAACTATATAACTATTCGACAACCATAGTAATAAATGACGAGGTGAGAGATATGATAACAAATACTCTACGCGGGAAAACCCCTAAGAGTGAATTAAGAAAAGAAAAGACACTGACAATAATAGTCACTAAAGAAGACAAAGAACTCCTTGACTGGCACATAGCAGAGATAACTGGACTCGGATGTTAAATAGAACCCTATTCTATTAATCATCTAATAATATTCTTAATTATGTACCTAAGCGGTTGAACCTAGGAAAGCAGATATTCTTCTGGCGGAACATAGAATCTTATCTTATTCTTATGATAGTCCCTTATAATAGTACGAGCAGCCTGCTCAATCAACGGTTCCTTATCGAGCTTATAGAACCATCCCCTTTTCCTAGCTAATTCTTCAAGAATCATAAGCGGGTCTCTTGTCTCTATTCCATAAGCATCACGTATGGCTCTAGGATTATACTTTAGGATCCTTTCTATTAGGGCCATTGCAGGTCTAACAGGATCTACCAGCTCGTCCGGACTCCTTCCTCTTATAATTGACTCGGGCCATCCACCCTCTATAGGTATAACACCGGGAGTATCAATCATATAGAAGCCAGGTTCTATCTTCAATAACTGTATGCTTTTCGTATAGCCAGGACTGCCAGGTATTGGGCTAGTGGAAGCTCCTTTTCTCCCTCGAAGTGCGTTGATTATGCTTGATTTACCAGTCTTCGGATAGCCGACAACTGCTACTGAGAACGGTTTTATTGGAGCCACAGACTTAATGAATCCTCTAAGAACCCTTGTTCCAAGCCTTTTAGTCGCACTAACATACATAACCTCGAATCCTTGCCCTTCAATTATACGCTTCCATTTCTCTGCGACCATCCTTGGAACTAGGTCTGACTTGTTTAATACTATGATCAACTCCTTATCCAATGCATTTACCATGCTCTCGACTCTTCGACTCCGCGTATGTATTGGATCCCTTATATCAACTACTTCTACTACGACATCCGCGTTCTTAATAGTCCGTGCCAGCAGTCTCCAGCTTGCAAGCTCCATTGCCATTACACCGTTCATATCTAGGGTCTCTTACTTCGTCTCCCTCAAGAACTGCTATACTGTGGAAGTTATATCTAATTCTGTCTTGACTACGTGAAGGAAATCGTGCGCCTGGGGAAAAACAGCTGTTTTGAATTGTAAACTTCAAACAATGTATTGTGTGGATTATGCTTCTTCGACGATAATTATGTTGACCGGACAGCTGTCTGCTGCTTCCTGGACACAGTCCTTTAGGTCGTCTGGTACTTCTCCCTCAGCGTTGTTGTCTGGGCTTACTCTGAACTGTGGGACTATTTCGCTCTTTCCGTCGTCGTCGTTTATTTGGAAGACTTCTCCACAGATCGATACACATACCATGTCTGAGATACAGGAGTCTCTTGGCTCTATCTTTACTTTTACCGGCATGGTTCCTCGCCTCTCTAGATTAATTCATGATATGACTACGTGAATCCAGTATTTAATGTTTAGATATTGATAGAATATTGGCATAGGCAGTGATGAGTTTAAACCCTTATAGGAAGATTCTCTGGGCCCAGATACTATGACACCGAATAGCCTTCAATAGGCTAAATATTATTCCTCGAACATACATTGTAAAACAAGGGGATGAACGTGCCCAGATTCTATGAAGAAATAGTCAATGGCTTCCTCTTCCAAGAGTACGATGCTCCCGAAATAGATACATTGATCCTTGGTCTTCCAGATGTCGGCCTCGTCGGCGCTATTACCGCTATACATCTAATCAAGGAACTAAACATGAAGGATATAGTAGGAATAGATAACTACACAGCCCTTCCTCCAGTAGCAGTTATCATGGAGGGCAAACCAAAGCTTCCCATCAGAATATATGCTAAAGATAACCTGGGCGTCCTAGTAACAGACGTACCATTAGCACCCTCAAGCATACCACTATTCTCGGAGGCACTCGTTAGATATGCCAAGAGTAGAGGTGTAAAGACTCTCATAAGCGTTACCGGTCTAGGTAACCCGGGAAGAATAGAGATAGAGAAGCCAAACCTTTATTTAATCGGCTCCAATCAAGATGACGTAAAGCAATTTTCAGAAAAGCTCAATCCCAAAGATATAAACCAGGGGATCCTAGTAGGCCCCTACGCGATAATACTTAAGGAAAGTATCCGCTTAAATCTGAATAATATTGTGCTAATGGTGGACTCCTTCATTGATATACCCGATCCGGGGGCAGCAGCCGTCGCAATAGAATCCCTGAACAAGATACTAGATCTGGACATAGATGTCACTAAACTATTAGAAGAAGAAGACAAGATAAAGCTAAGGCTAAAGGAGCTAATGAAGGAAACAAAGAATGTGATGGCGAGAATGGGTAAAACATACGAGTATCGGCCTACGCTGATCTATACCTAGCGTGATTAGTGGCCAGGACGGTGAGACGATGTCTGCGCAGGGAGATCCCTTCGAAGAAATGCTACGCAGGATATACAGAGAGTTTCGGAACATAATAGATCAAATAGAGCGAGTCTATGACGAGGAAGCTCTAGAGGATGTGTTCTATGAAAGAACAAGACAATATAGTAGGGGATCTATAGAGCCCCTCATCAGTATAACTGACATGGGTGATTCCATAAGAATCATAATTGATCTTCCAGGAGCTAAAGAATCGACTATTGATGTCCGAGTCTACGAGGACTATATACATGTAACAGCAAGTCTCGATGAGAGAATGGTTAAGGACGCGTTTCCAGAGCTTAGCTGGGCCCATAAAATACGCAGGTTCGAGGGTAGATACAGGTTACCGGCTAGGATAGATGTTAGAAGGATAACGATGGAGAAAAAAGGATCACGTATAATACTGACTGCTCCGAAGATTTAATGCTACTCTTCCTGTTTATCCTCGGATCCGACAGATTCTGCCAGTAACTCTGCTATGTCTTTAACTTCGAAGCCGAAGTCCTCTGCTTCGCCTCTGAACATCGTGTTACAGTATGGACATGCAACAGCTACTATTCTTGGCTTACCGTCTCCTTCCTGCTTCAGCGTATCCGCTGCTTCAGCTGCTCTTATACGGGAGATTCTTTCTCCTCTCTTTATCTCGTAGAACATTTGTCCACCTCCGCCGCCACAGCAGAAGCTTCTGTCACGGTTTCTCGGCATCTCGCGGATTCTTAGTCCTGGTATGGATCTTAGCACGAGTCTGGGCTCCTCGTAGTGATTGTTCCATCTTCCAAGATAGCAGGGGTCGTGGAATGTCACAGCGTAGGATAACTGTTTTGATGGCTTGATCTTTCCTTCTTTTACTAGTCTTGCCAGTACGATCGAGTGATGTTCTACTTCGAGGTTCTCGAGGAGCTCCGCGTATTGTTTTGCTTCTTCATCGTTTCTGATATAGTCTAAGTACTTCTTGTATTCGTTCTTGAATACATGGTAGCCGTGTGGACAGTGTACTAGAAGTTTCTTGAACTTGTATTGGCTTAGGATTTCTAGGTTCATCTTTATCATTTCGACAAATAGGGTTTCTTCTCCCATTCTCCTTGCTGGCTCTCCACAGCATCCTTCTTCGAGGAGGACGCCTACCTTGTATCCTGCTTGTTTCAGTAGCTTTATTACGTTCTCTGCTATTGGCCGTAGCCTTTGGTCGTAGCTGGCCACACAACCTATCCAGTAGATGTAGTCGTATTCTATCTCTGGGTCTGCTACTACGTCATCGCCATACTTCTCTGCAAGGCTCTGTACCCATTCTTCTCTTTCTGCCGGGTTGTATCCGAACGGGTTGCCTGTCTGTTGCATACTGTATAGTACGTTTAACGCGTCCTCCGGTACACTTTCGCTGGCCGAACTCATCATTCCACGTCTGATATCGAGAATCGTATCTACATGGTGTATTAGTACCGGGCACTCAGTCACACATGCACCACATGTTACACAGCTCCATATAGCTTCGGGGTCGAGCTGAAGACGCTTAACCTCTTCCGGCGTTTCTTCGTCTCCTTCCTCTCTCCATACCCTGCTGTCCCAGGCACCGCTATACATGAGATCTCTCATTCCAACGATTACATCTCGAGGTCTTAGAATCTTGCCGGAGTTAGCAGCTGGACAAGCGTTTACACATCTCATACAGCTTGTACATGCGTCATAGTCCATTCTCTGTTTCCAGGTAGTGTCTTTGAGACGTACGATTCCAATTGGTTCCTCTTTTTCTATTCGTTCATCTATGTCTAGTACTGGTTTGATTGCCTCTGCAGGAGGCTCTGGCCTAGCGAGCGTGACGTTTAGTGTTGAGGCGGCTATATGCCATAGGTTTGTGAATGGTATTAGTGCTAGTGTTAGTTGTGCTATTATTAGGTGGAAAAGCCATAGGACTCTATAATATGACTCTATCTGGTCTGGACTGAGGCTTTGCGCCCAGCTATATATGAGGTATCCTATTGGATCGAAGCTCGCTGACTCGATTGTGTGGCGTGTGCTCTCTGGATACGCAGCAACTAGTCCGTCAAGGAAGAATCCTGTCACTACTATGGTTATGAATAGTATGTGTACAACGTAGTATACCGGGTCCTGTGGTAAGTTTGGTGTTAGCTTAAGTGCCCTTCGTATAATCGCGATTATGCTGCCGGCTATTACCATTATACCAGCAATATTGCTCAATAGCTTGTAGACCATCCAAACGTTACCTGTTAGTATTGTTATGAAGTGATCGTCTATTGCTCTAAGTGTTGTAGCAATTAACAGCCAAAGCATTCCCCCAAATATAAGTAGGTGCATTAGACCTGGGAATCTGTCTCTTACTACCTTCCATTGGAAGAGCGCGTATTTAACTAGGTTCTTTAATCTGAGAGATAATGGTCCGTACTGTATCTTTTGGCCTCCATATGTCCATCTCTTGTAGGCTTCATAAAGGCTATAGAGCAGAACGATTACTGTAATAGTTGATATTATATATACTATCGGTTCTAGGTCTTCTACCATTATAAAGTGGTCGATACGAGGCACCACGCTAGGCTCCGCCACCAGTAATCCCTCCACGAAACCTACTAGGTTATGAAGGCCGGTACTATTCCACTGCCAAATAATTAGGCCAATAACGTATTATGTTATTCAAATATAATTGTTAGATATATCATCGCCCTTTTACGATTTAAATAGTACAGCGTTAACATGACATAGTATTACCAATACTACATCAGATAGGGTGTATGACAAGATCCGTTTTCTCCTTAAATCCACCCTGGAACCCTTTAGATACTTGGATCCCGGGGCAACAACCTATGCCGAAAAAGAAGAAGAGCTTAGACGAATTCATAATGAGCATTAATAACAAGATAAACGGAGCTACGAAAGACAACAATACAAAACCTAACTATAAGAATAATAAGCAAGTAAAAATAAGCCCCAGCCCAGCACATAGTTCGCCCACTAGAATCACACGAAGAAAAATAAACCGATCAATTACTGACTATCTATTCGCTTCATCACATGATAGGCAAAGAGCAACACCTAGTAGGAAGAAGAAAAAGAGAGAAATTACAGAACAAGAGAACAAGACAAGAGAAACATCTACATCGCCTAAATCACTGGCACAGCCTTTCATAAATACCCATGTCCAACATATAGAGTCCCCCAGTGAGGATGCTAGACACAGACAGGGCCTAGTAGATAGAGAAAAAACAACTACCCCTCTAAAGCTTGTAAGCGACACTCCAGAAATCAAACAAGTGGTTTGGAATCTCGGCGAAATAGACGATATCGTAGAATCAGTTACAGGATATATCATAGATGTCAAATATGACGGTGATGCAAAGAAAGCCGTCGTGTACTTCTTTGACCCAAAAGACAACAAACTCTATAGATGGTTCGATAGAAGCGGGCATATGCCCTACTTCCTAGCACTTGCAGAACCCGAAGAATTATCCTCCCGGGAGATCGGTGTTAATAGACATGAGTCCTTCATGTCATATAGTAAGGTCGAAAAATTCAATCCCCTAAACAGAAAGAGTATTAAGCTTACCAAGATAAACGTCGCGGACCCCCTAGCCGTGAGGGATCTTAGACAGAGGCTCTCGGGAAAGGGAATACCTTATTACGAAGCAGATATCAAGTATCATCATAACTATATCTATGATAAGCATATAATCCCCGGACTATTACATAAGGCTAGGAAAGACGTGTCCCTATTAGATTATAAAGTTGAAGAAGAAGCCATCGAGAACGTCAAGAGAATCTTCAAAGACGAACCAGAAGATATCCAGGAACGAGCCCTAAAATGGATACCTATATTCGAGCAGCCCCCACCCGAAATGAAGAGAATAGCTATCGACATAGAGGTATACACTCCATACGAAGCAGAGCTCCCGGACCCAGAGAAAGCCCTATACCCCATTGTGAGTATAGCCCTCGTAGACGATTCCGGCAATAAACACGTGCTAGTCTTAGACAGGGCAGACTATGATGAGCCCCTAGACCCAGAGAAAATCCCTGAAAATACTATCGTGGAGGTCTACGACAGCGAACTCGAAATGCTTCTAGACGCCCTAAGGATAATCTCGGAATACCCCGTCATCATTACATTTAATGGAGACAACTTCGACATACCATACTTATATAACAGACTAATCATCCTAGGTGTGAATCCCCGCTATCTACCGTTCGAGTTCCACCAGGACAGCGCTAGCTTCAGAAACATGCTACATGTAGATCTATACAAGTTCTTTGACATTCGTGCACTACAAGTCTACGCTTTCGGAAACGCTTATAGGGAGAAAAACCTAGATGCCGTCGCTGAAGCATTACTGGGCAAAAGGAAAGTAGCACTAGACAAACCAGTACCAGAACTCGATATAAACACGCTGATTAACTATAACTTGACCGACGCGGAGCTGACAATGGAGCTAACCACGTTTGCGGATAACCTCGTATGGAACCTCATAATCCTCCTAATGCGAATAAGCAAGCTAGGACTCGAAGACGTAACAAGAACCCAAGTCTCCGGATGGATTAGGAGCCTAATGCACTGGGAACATAGAAAGAGAAACTATCTAATCCCCTCAAAGGAAGAAATAAACCAGTATAGTGGCCAGGCTAAGAGTACCGCTATAATTAAAGATAAAAAGTACAAGGGAGCAATAGTCTTAAAACCGCCACAGGGCGTGTTCTTCAACATTCTCGTTCTCGACTTCGCAAGCCTATATCCTACCATAATAAAGAACTGGAACCTCTCATATGAGACAGTAAACAACCCATATTGTGAAGGCAAGAAAATAAAGGTACCAGAGGTCGGCCACGAAGTTTGCATGAGCGTAAAAGGAATCACAAGCGAGCTGGTAGGACTTCTAAGAGACTTCAGAGTAAAGATCTACAAGAAACGAGCCAAAGACAAAAAGCTAGACAAGATCCTAAGACTATGGTACAATACCGTACAGTCTGCAATGAAGGTGTATATCAATGCAAGCTACGGAGTCTTCGGCAACGAAACCTTCAACTATTACAGCCTAGCCGTAGCTGAAAGCGTCACCGCAATCGGTAGAACAGTTCTAAAGAACACACTTAAAAAAGCTAAAGA
>JALWJI010000192.1 GCA_027081695.1 Acidilobaceae archaeon
TAAGCAGGCTGAGGATGATATAGGTGGACAAGGACCGAATAATAAAACGTCTCCTAGATATTGGAGCCGTTAAAAAGGGACGGTTCAGGTTGTCGAGTGGAAGGGAGTCAGACATATACATTGATCTTAGACTGGTTCCAAGCCATCCAAGCGTGTTCCGATTGATAATCGAGCACTTATTCCTCGAATTCTATGGATTGCTGAAAAAGAAGAGTGCCCTGGTTGGTGTGGCGACGGGAGGCATATCGTGGGCCACGGCCCTAGCATATAGGGCAGGTCTCCCAGCTGGATATGTGAGGCCGAAGCGCAAAGAATATGGCTTATCTAGAAGAGTAGAGTTAGACGAGCGCGTTACTGATAGTGTTATTCTTGTAGACGATGTTGCAACGACCGGTAAGAGTCTGGCCGACGCCATTGATGTGTTGAGAGAAGAGGGAATAATTGTGGATACGGCATTGGTTATTGTTGATAGGAATGAAGGAGCACAGGAATTGCTCCGGGAAAAAGGGGCTCATCTTTATTCTCTATTATCTCTTGATAATATTAGGAGATTGTTGGATGGGTTAGAGCATTAGTTTTAGTTTCCTCTTATAGTTATCTATAGGTGTTATTTCTACAGGGTCTATTCCCCTCATAACAGCGTATTCTATACTTGCTACTCCTATTGTCCATGTTGGATATATTAGTCGTGTGAGGAGTTTCTCACCTGCTGGTGTTAGCCTGTGAGTTGATAGAGGCGATATTATGGATAGTGCCGCTTGCAATGTTTTGTCCTCGAAATCCTCTCCTGTAAATATTACGAGGAGGTTATCAGTGCCCTCGCTGGCCCATGCAACGATATCGTTGTGCCCACTCTCCGGGAAGCATCCTATTATTGATTTTGTCTTTGAGTTTTCCGCTAGCTCGTTCTTCGCCCTGACTGCCACGGGGCACATGCTTGCTCCTGTTACGATAACCGGTATTCCCCTTATGTTGCGGAGCCATTCGGCTAGGTTCTTTGCATGGTCATAGACGGTTTTCTTCTGGTTCTTCAAGAACTTTAGGCTTTCACCGATGCCGACGTTGTCTCCGTTTATTAAGCCGAGTCCTTCAAGTATTCCTAGCGTGGTATAGAGCATTCCTGTGAATCCTGCCCTAGGTGCTGGCGCTTCCGGCACGATTGCTACTGCCATGGCGTTTTCTAGTTTGGATAGTTCGCCTCCACGGGTTACTGCTATTATGGAGGCATTCTTCTCTAGTGCTTTTCTGGCGCAGTGGAGTGTTTCGAGTGTGTTTCCGGAGTAGCTGAGTGCGATTACTAGTGTGTCTTTGTCTATCCAGCTAGGGGGCTGATGGCTGAGCTCGGGATATGATACTGTGTCTGAGTATGTTTCTAGGATTTTAGAGGCGTAGAGGCCTGTGGCTCCGCTCCCGCCCATTCCACAGAATACTATTTTTTCTGGTTTCTCGAGTCCAGATTCCTCTGCTATTTTTTTGCCTGTTTCGAGGCCCTGGACAGCGGGCTTGTACCAGTCTAGGTAATAATCGATGAATGTCTGTCTTTGTTTACTCAAGTATAGATTCACCTCTCCTGGTATAACCTGGTATTTACGTATTATTGTAGGTCATCATATTATAGTGTTGTAGGAACGGATCATATATATCGTTTGACGATTAGTCCAATCTAAATACCATACATGGCATAATAATAGTAGCCTGGAGGGACAATTCATCATGATAAGTCTAGTAAACCAAGAGACAATAACAAGGGAACTACTCACAGCCGCTCTACTAGCAGGCTACGTTCTCCTAGTAGTCTACGGTACAAAACTCGTATACAAATATCTCCGGAACCGCGGCCTCCCACACAACGTAGCCATATATTATAACAGGAAAATAATACATGTTGCAGCCGGCGGAATCGTAGCAGTCCTAGTCCCATTCCTATTCCAATCACCAATAGTCCCCTTCCTAATGGCATTCTCCCTAGGAGCCTTCCTATACTACTGGCACTGGAAAGGAAAACTACTTGACTGGTTCCAGACGCGGGAAAACATGTACGAGGTAAACTTCACAATAGCATGGGGCATAAGCCTCCTCCTACTATGGCTACTAACCGGAGACCCCAAAATCGCAGTAGTCCCATCAATGTTCATAGCATTCGGAGACGCCATAACAGGAGTAATACGAAACGCAGTATTCGCCAAAAGAACAAAACACTGGTACGGCAACCTAGGAATGCTAGCAGTAGTACTCCCACTAGGATACCTATACGCAGGAGAACTAGGAGCACTAGCAGGAATCATAT
>JALWJI010000193.1 GCA_027081695.1 Acidilobaceae archaeon
GGCAAGTCGTACAGGGTATTCTTATAGCTGTAGACATGTCTATGAGGAGACTCACTTTCTTTGCTCTATCCTCTATAGTGAAGAGCCTATAGGTTCTCCTACCATTTACGGATACTTGTTCTCTTTTGACTAGTCCTTTTTTTACTAGACGAAGGACGAGTCTTGATCCCTCCCTACTATCAAGTCCAAGTGTTTTCCACAGCTCGCTTTGGAGAATTCCATCCCTGCTCTTAATCAGTTCAAGTGCTTTCTTTTCGAGATCGCTCAACTGGTGTTTAGGCATTCTTTTCCTTCACCTTCCTCTTATACCGGCATTTACATGTAATACCGATATATTCTGTGTCCATATTGATATTTTAATTGAATCTAGGGGATTTATGTATTGATTATGGTCAAGAAAACCTGTCCTTATAAAATAAAGTGGGATTTACGTGGATCATCCATCTAAAGATACACCATTATTGTTAGATCCTCTATTAAGAAGCGGAATGCCTTTCTAACGTTTGACTCCTTTATCCATACTATGTCTGCTACTTCTTTTTGACTTACATCAAAGTTCATTAGTCTCGCTGTAAGATACACTGCAGCAGCTGCTATAGCTTCGGGCTTCTTTCCAGGCAATGGTTTCATTACTCCTGACTTGTAGAGTATCGTCTCAAGGAGGTCAATAGTAGCGTTTGCAAGTCTTTGGTCTAATCCGGGATATTTACCGCTCCATTCTAGCTCCGAAACAATTAATCTAACAAACGTCTTAACACGATCGAATAAGTATCTGCCACCACGCCTTCTCTGCTCCTGCATTATTATCCTCATCAAGCCCTTCTTTATACCGTATTCTGACAATTTTCTCATCATTGTCCATATCTCATGCTCTAGATCCTTGGAGACATCTAGTTTCCCAGCGAACATGTCCCTGAAGTATTCTAGTATCTTGTTGCGTGGAACAGGGAGATTAGTTAGGCGCACTGCGGTAATCACGGCAGCGGCGGCGAGTATCCGGGCTTCTCTCTCGGTGACGTTCTCCTTTCTACTCTTCTTTACTTCAAAGTATCTTCCTATAATATAGTGGACTATCTGCTCTGTATGAGTATTAATTCCCTCGAAGTGTTTGAGTGCCCTGTTTGCACAGGTCCTGGCGATGATTTCTTTTCGTACAATCTTTTCCTGTGCGAGACCGCTTCTAATATTATAGTTTAGAATACTTCTACGCGGACTTCCTTTAGCTCTCTTGGATCCAAAGCCGAACTCTACGTGGACTCCATGATCGTGTCTAGTGTAATCTAGCGGAGTAGAGCTTCTTACCAGTCCCTTCACGCCATTCTCTCGAAAACTCCTCCACTCCGGACCATCACTTATTACTACATCGTTCATGATTACTCCTGTATCCCTATCAACTACTACTCCGTAACGAGAGTCATATACAAAATTTGAACCATATAAAATCCTCCTTGGAGGAGTCTCCTCATGCAACTGTTTATTAATAGACGTGGCTTCCTGACTCGTCTTATTTTCTCCGCCGTGCTCCACGCTGTCCTCGTAGATTAGAACCGGATCCGGTATATCTGCTAGTTCGTCGTGACGGAGATCTAGATCGCTTTTGTCCTTTACCTCCACGTCGTCTACCACGCCGCTTTGCACCCCTACGTTTTCTTTCCGGGATAACCACGAACAAAGTATCTCCTTCTCTCACACCCTCCCCCTTGTCTAGGAGTTTAACCACAGCATAAGGCCTATCAATATTCCCTATTATGTCCGAAATCACGCCTATTTTCCTTCCATCTGTAGTATGGACTGGCCACTGAAGCCTGAGTCTTAGATTTTTATCTTCTATTTCTACTACTAGGTGGCCTGTTTTAGTAGCGGTTTTTACCCGGCCTAGTCTTAGTCTTCTCTCCCCCAACTATTACACCAAGGGGGAGGGGGAGAGTCCGGGCTTATAATGATATTATGGTGGTATTATTAGGGTTTAAGCCCAATTTACGGTTCTATTTCTTAAGTATTTCTCCATGTAGACAGATATATACTAAATATTATAAGATAATATAGATTATTTTTTAACTTTTTTAAGCTCCTCACCTATAAGCCTCAAAATCTCACGCTTAGAATAACCACCCTTACTCACAACAACACGCGTAGAATACCTCCACCAGACCCTGGGATATCGTCCCTCCTCAACATAGGCGTCCAGCCCTAAACGCTTAGCAGCCCTAACAATATCCTCTGGACGAGGATCCTTTACCGCTAGCTCTTTGCTCACTCTACGTCCAAGTCTTCTCGTAAGAGAAGCATCGAAATACGATGGATAAACGATAACGTTCTTACCCTTATGCTCTCTCTGCAACATTATTCTTCACCAATTCCACATTAGAGCAATAAACTGGATTCAGGGTAATAGTCGTTCCTTAAAGGAGAGAGTTCTTCTTATATTATTAAGTGTATTAAGTATTATAAGGAAACAACTAGAAGAATTGAAATTTCTTGGGCTTACTGCTTTACCTCTTCTATTAATACAGCGTTAACGATTCCATCCTGTCCCGGTCTTGAGGTTACCTTTGCTTTTCCTATCTCGGTCTCTATTATTGTCCCTTTGACAATTATGTGTCTCCGAGCGTATTCTCTGTTAGCGGGTGTCTCTATTACGGCTAGTATCTTTACCTTCTTCGACTCTCCAGTCTTGGGGTTTGATACTACTGCATATCTAACTTTTCTCGCTCTGACCTTATAGTTTCCTCCTCTGACTCTGATGAGTTCTTTTTTCTCTGTATCGTCTTCAGAAAGTATAGCGGGGACGAAGAGACGTCCATGGGCATATTTCCTCTTTACCTTATAATACCAGTTTCTCTTCCCGCCGGTGTATTTCTTATGGTCTCTCCACTGATATACTCCCATTCTTCCTCTCCCCTCTCTCCACATTGCCTTTACGGGTATATTTATTTACTTTAGAGACCGAGTTCTTCCAGACCGATCTGATCAGAGAATTCTTTTATCGAGGGAAGATCATAATCATATCCTTTGATCCACGGTACTAGAGCCATAACCACGGACTGGAACGTCAGGTCTTCTCTCGTGACGGCTCCTTCGGTTGCAAGACCAATATATCCTATTGATTCCCCTATATCACTTATACTTCTTTTCTCCTCTACTAGGCTTCCGAGTTCTACGCCATAGACCATTTTTGAAAGTAGTTTTCTTGGTAGCGGAAATGAACTGCTCAGCCCGACAGATACCTTTCCATTAATGATTATAGCTGATACTTGTGTTTCGATAAAGCCTCCAGGAGCATAAAACTCCATGGGGCCTGCCTCAACGCCCACGCCGGCTTCTCCTGTCTTTCTATAACCATTTATTGCTCTGAGAAACGCTCCCCTAGTAATATCTAGTGAACCGACAGGCTGAGGCGGAAGTTTGCCTGGTACACTCACGACTACTATCTCCTCTATATTACAGAATCTTTTAAACGCCTTGCTTATAGCCCTTATTTTACCCGGATTCATAGTCGCGACTCCCACTTTTCTGACACTACACAACGATACATTGCCCATCCATTATTCACCTATTTTTTATTAGGCGAGGCTTGGTCAAGAACTTAATGGGAGGCCACAAGACGCCATGTAACAAACAACACAATGAGGATCCCAGCTATCTATTAGCGTGGTGTAACAAATATGCAGAAACTTGGCAGGATACCAATGCATGTTGGAATAATACCAGATGGAAATAGGAGATGGGCTAGGAAAAACGGAGTTGATTTATTCAACGCTTACGAGACCGGATACAAGAAGCTCGTTGAAATAGTTAAGTACCTGAATAAACGTGGCGTATTATATGTAAGCGTTTATGGTCTGAGCTATGATAATTGTAGGAATAGGCCCGTCCACGAAAAGAAAATAATAGAAGACATTGCTATAATGGCGCTCAGAGATCTGCGACGAGATAAAGAGCTAGAAGAAAAAGGAATCCGGGTTCTTGTTCTAGGCGATCCAAGCATATTCAGCAACAAGCTATATAAGGAGGTTCAACTCACGGTTGAGGCAACAAAGAATAGAGAGAAAGGAATCCTGCTTATAGGAATATGCTATTCTGGATCCTGGGAAGCCAGAAAATACTGTGAATCTGGATCAACATTGCCCTCACTTAGTTATCCTCCCATAGACCTGATTATTCGGACGGGTGGAATGAGGAGACTCAGCGGATTTTTCCCGCTCTTAAGCGAGTACGCCGAGCTCTACTTCATGGATAAACTATGGCCAGAAATAACTATTGAGGATGTTGACCGGGCTCTTGACTGGTTTGTTCAGCAACCGAGGAACTTCGGTCGCTAGACTCTTCCTCTTTCGTAGAGTATATTCTTCTAATCATCTCTATTATAGCTGCTATGCCTGTTCCAGCAATTATGAATTGTATGAATCCGCTCTCTACGAATAGAGAAACTGTGAAAACAGCTGGGTTTACCTTATCGATATAGATGCCAAGATTGTAGAATGCTGCGCTCATTGCTATTACGACTATGAGTGCTGAGACGTCCTTTAGAATGCCTTGTTCTTCATATGTTAGTTTATAGAATATTTTAGATATGAATATGTAGGATGCTATACCGGCACCCAATAATGGTATGCTCGTCTGGAATATCTTTGCTACTTTTATCGTTAGAGACTCCGTTTCTTTTATCGCTACGTATCCTGTATAGCTGGCGACGAACAATGCTAGAAAGAGGATTATGAGTCCTGTTATTTGGAGGTATGATCGTTCTTTTATCGATAGCAGGAATGAACTAATTGCCGCTTCTAAGGATTCCTCTAGGTTGAATCCTCTGATAGCCATGGCTAATCCTATGACAAGGGCCGATACTTTTAGTGCTAGGGATGCTAGCCCTGCTATACTGAGTAGGGCGAAAACTGTTACTGCTAATCCGGGTATTCCCAAAAGATATCTCGAGAAGCGGGGATCGAACATTGCTTTCTTGATATACTTGAGTATTAGTAGGTATCTTCCTTCTATACCTAGATCCTGTTCTACAACTACTCTCTCGAAGCCTCCTATTCTTCCATACTCCTGGAGTAGCTGGCTTATAACGAATTCGTCCTCTCCATCGCTGACGATATAGAATTCTGGTTTTCCCTCAATATCCTTGATCGCCCCTTCTACTAGTCTCTTTATGTTTTTCTGAGCCTCAAGGAAGTCGATCCTGTGTCCTCCTACAGCGATTATCTCGGGATCCCGTCCCTCGCTCCTAAGCTTATCATATAGGTTCAGTCCTGCCAATAACGCATTCACATCTGGATCAGTGGGTCTCTTCATACCGTATTCCAGCACAGCGGATTTTACCTCTTCATAGCCTTTTACAAGGCTTCTGCCTAGTACCTCTCCTAGATCGTCGTCGATGTCTACAACTACTATTACTGGCTTATAGTATGCATTGCTGGTCTTCTCTTTTTTACTTTGTTTTCTCGGCATCTTGTTATTACCACTTTATCCAGCAGAAACAGTCTCTAGCTCCAGATATGATTTCCACACTATAACGTTATTATTCATTGATATTTAGTCTCTTGTCTATAAACAATATAAAGATCGAGCCTAGGCGTTTTGATCGACGTATAGTGGAAAGACATGGAGGCCTCTAAGACAGGGAAAACGTTGTTAGACTACGTGTCCTGATACTAATAGTACTGCATAGTACTGCTTAGAATTCTCCGTATAGTATTCTTAGCTCTTCGAACGACAGAGGTTCTCCTCTCTCCATCTTCTTCTTTATTTCTTCTCTCCTCTTCTCGAGTTCTTCGAGCCGTATACCCTTCTGCTTGGCCAGCTTTATCTCCTTCAGCTTCACCATGGTGTCCTTGTATTCTTGGTAGAGCGTGTCCAGCTGTTTGGATAATTCGTCAATCAGCTCGCTACGCTCATTTATTTGCTCTGTTAATTCCTCGAGTTTCTTTGACAACTCATCATACTGTGGTGATAGCTCTTGTATCTCTTTCTTTATCTCGCCTATCTGGGTTCTTATCTCATTCATGTTGTCAATTATTTCTTTGAGTCTTAGTCTCAGAGCCTTTACCTCTGCCTCTAGCTCCATGAGTGACAGTACTTGTTCTCTAGCTTTTCTAACCTTTTCGATTAGCTCCTCTAAACGAGATATTCTTTCAATAAGTCTACGTTCCTCGTCTGGTGGGAGAACCCGTGTCATCTGATACCATTCTAGCTCTTCTAGTTTTCTCCGCAGTTTCTTCAAGCTAATCTTTGCTAGGTCGCCTTCCTTTCTTGCTATTTGCCGTAGTTCTCTCAATTGTCCTGTTTTCTGTGATAGCTCTTCCCTGACCTTGTCCCTTTCTTCTCTTAATGTTGATAGTTTTTCTAGTAGTTCTCGCCTTTTCGCTCGTATTTCTCTTAGTCTGGCTGCAATCGTTCGTCGTTGTTCTATTAGTTTGCGTCTTTGATCTCTAAGCTTTCTTACTTCGTCTATAAGTTGTCTTCTCTGTGTCTTTACTTCCATTATTTTTCCTCTAAGTTCATCCGCTTTCTGTAGTAGTTGTTTCTCTGTTTGCTCCATGCTTGCATCTTGCAACCCATTTATCACCTATGTACGGGGTTGTTCTCCTCTTTCGGTTCTCTGCAGAGTAACTGCTTTACGCGCTTCATTCCAACTAATGGTCTGCGCCCCGGCACTGTATCGTATTATCTGGGGTTATTTAAGCAGATTCCCTTGGATTCAGCGATACACGGCATAGTCTTCGCCACCAGATAAGACTTGTTGAATCCTCCCATAGAGCTTGTCGATACTTTCTATATCGTAGGCGGAGACTGGTAGTAGATCTCCGATGAAGCCTGCATCATAGAGTACCCTCACAATACCCTGTGCCATATACTTAGTGTTCTCAGGAGTCTCAGTATTCTTTTCTATGAGTGATTCAAGGAATCCTTCCTCAGATAAGCGTTCCAAAACTTCACTTACAATCTCGGGTAAGAGTATATCGGATTTACTTACTACATTTATCTGGGGATACATGAATCTAAAAACAACGCTTGAAGCTAGCGATAATGCTGAAACTATCGATAGCGGGTCCTCGAAGAACAATGCGTCAATTAGAAAAACTGTTGTAGCTGGATTATCCTCTATGATAGCCTTAATCAGCATTGGGCCACCTATTCTATAAGCAAACACTTCCATTTGGCCTGGTGTGTCGATGATAACGTAGTCTGCCTTAAATGAGTAGATCTCTTCTCGTATCTCGGTTACGTGGAGGACAAGTGAATCTACTGAAGCTATGAGCGAGGCATTAGGGCCTAGGCCGGTAGAGAGAATCTCATCATAGGATACGTAATTTCTCGCATCAACATTGGGCTCATAGGGAGTCTTCTTTACTGCTGGATCCAAGTTAACTATAATGGCAGATGCGCCAAATGACTCTATACGCTCTTTTAATAACGAGGCCAGGACTGATTTTCCAGCACCCGCTGTTCCTAATAATACTATGAACTTCTCCATTATATCGCACCAGAAAGCCACATGTATAATTATGAGTTCAAATAGTCTTTGTTGAAAAGTAATGGGTTAGGCCGGGAGTGACCCGCCCCGTGCACATATAGCCCCGATTACGCGGGGTCCGGGCTTCGCACGGGACCGGGGTTCACTCAAGTAAATAAATGAGCAGTAGGGTTAATAAAAGGGTTCACAACCTCAAATCTAAAGGCTCAATAAGGGGCGAGAATTCCTCATCGCCCCGAGCTACAAAGAGTTCTTCTCCGGGATACGGGCTCCGGGCTGGAACGCTCATTCATCGCCATATATTGGATTCATGTGGATATGGAAATAATGTTTTTCGACGTCTATTTAACATATTCCTCCTGTACGCTTTTCATCTCCTTGAGTGTCTTCCAAAGCGTTGGAGGTATCCACAGGATCCATGCAGGGACTTTCTTTATGAATTCATAGGCCTCTTCCCAACTTCTTAGACCAAGATGACGTGTAAGGTCCTCAAGCGTCATATCGGTTCTGACATATTTGTGTAGTATTGCTAGTATCTCCTCGTTTAGCTCTATTTCCTTTTCTCCGACTTTTATCACGAACTTTGCAGCTTCACTCATATTCTTGCACCTTGAACCATTGAGTATAGCGACTCTTTAAAAAGTTTGAGAGGAGGTTGGTGGGGCCGCCGGGATTTGAACCCGGGACCACCAGCGATCCGGGCGTGCCCCTCTTCTTTTATTCGGGGCTGGGGATCGCTCCCCAGGCTGGCATCCTAGCCAGGCTAGACGACGGCCCCTTCCACATGATCTTGTTCTTTGTATCGGGTTATTAAAGGTCTTTTGTCTAGAGTAAGTTTCATTTCCCACTATCATTCCACTTCGTATATATAGGTAGATGTTACTTGTATTATTTTTCTGTTTCCCGTAATACTATTGTATTGAGAATAGAAACTTTTAATCCTAGATCATATATAAGTATACAGTATTACCATCAGTTTCCATTGGAAAAGAAATGACAAACAATCTTTATTCTGAAAACCTCTAATAGGGTAATACCGGCTCCTGCGTTGTGGTGATAGTTTTGCCAAGCAAACAAGTAAAAAAAGGTCAAATATTCATCGTGTGTCCACACTGTGGACACATCTATGGAAGCTATGTTCTAGGAGACAAATATAACAAAGATAAGTTTAGCGGTGCTCCCTCGCCAATACGAGCATTTGCAAAGTTTGACATACGTGTATCCTCGTCAAATACCACGATCTACTGCGAAAGATGCGGGCACCCGATAAGAATAACTCCTAGAAAAATCATAGTTATGAAGATGAAAACCTTTGACGAGAACTTCGTCTACGATAGAGTAGACGGCAGAATAATGAGAATCAAGCAGCCATCGCTATTAGAGAACCTAGTCGGCGAAAAGGATCTGACGAAAGACATCACCCTTGCTACAGATATAATGTAACCTAAGGGTTTTTCCTCGATTCCCATGGATCCCTGAATCCGTATAAGCCTAATTCCTATCCTTAATCATCCTCTGGACCAACTACGCTCGTCAATATAATTGAGCGAATTTCATTGTATATTTCCTTGCTACATCTTTCCTTACGGTATCGAGACAGTAACTTTACAAGTCCCTCAGTGTTTTTTGTCCTAAAACCTATAAGGTTCCTAATAATCCATGAAGCAACCTTGTTCAATGAACCACATGTTCCTAGAATAGCACTATCATAGTCGAGTATCAAGGCCTTGAAAGAGAAGTCCTTGAAGTACACGTGATAGTGAGGTCGGGTTAGCTCGCGATGAAGTATGCCAATCGAATCCAGTATCCACGATGCTTCTAATAGCTCACGTAGGTGTTTTGCTGTGAACATGCCTTTTTCAAAGTAGTGTATGAGAGGGTCGCCTTCAACATATTCCATTACTATAAAATCCTTCTCATACACGTATGGTCTCGGTGCTACTCCGGCGATTGATGCTTTTTCCTGTAGATGCGCTTCTTCTATAAGTGAAGGCTTCTTCGAGTCCGTTCTCCGGATCTTGAGCGCAACTATTTCGTTATCTAGTAATGCTTTAACAACTACTGATAGATGTCCTTTGCCCAGGATACGCAGTGGCTCGCCTCCATGTAGTGCCGGGAGGATCGACCGTCCACCTGGACAAATATACTGTACACCATGCGCTTCTAGTGCTGAAAGCCTTCTCCTTACACAGTCGGGCTCGATTCTAGGATAACATATTGTTATCAGGGCCCGAGAGTCTCCAATGTATACTTTATCCATACAGGGGTCGGATCGCATTCTTCTCCCCTAATATCGCCGCATCCCATACATGTAA
>JALWJI010000194.1 GCA_027081695.1 Acidilobaceae archaeon
ATCTCATGGGGATCTCTCCCCCTCTCTGCTAGCATGGGCCTAATAGGTACTCCGACTACTGGATGGATATCTTTGAGAGAGTCTATTCCCTTCTCTGCGAGGAGCCTCGCAATATATCCAAGGTCTGCCCGGAGATTATAGGCACGCTCAATTATTTCGCGTGCATGCACTCCTCCTCCATAGATCGAGGCGAGCGCATCCATTACGGTAGCGTCTCCTATGCCTACTCTCAATCTCCCTTCAACAAACCTGACTATATAGCGTGCCTCCAGGGGCTCCGCATCGCTCAGCAGTCCTGCAAGGAGTCTTAGCTTAAGATCGCGGCTGTTCTCTCCTTGCGCATAGGCGATCCTCATCAACGTATTGTATACTCGTGATATGGTTAGGGGCTCGACTTCTTCCTCCATAAACGCTAGGAGACCCGCTTGTCTACCCTTCGTCTTCTCCCTATACCTGATGGCTAGTTGCTCAGCCACTGCTCCTAGATCGCCTATTCTATGATATAGTTTAACGACCTCTGACTCTGGCACCTTATAGGCTAATGCTATTGATTTTATCAGAAGTTTCTCTCCTACACCTAGCTCCGGTATGTCTTTCCACTCGGGCCCAAGCTTTCCCTGTATAAGGTATACTAGCTTGTCTATTACAATGGGAGGAGTCTTCTTGAATAATTTAACGAGCGTAAGCGTCAGCTGGGTTCTACTAGATATCCTCTCCATTATGTTGAATGTTCTTGCTACCTCGATAAATGGGAGATCTGATCCATTTTCTTGGTTCATTTTCCCCGCCTCGGGAGTAGTCCTCTATTAGAGGAGTATTGGTGCTCTCAAGACTCTCTACTAGTATATCTACCGTCTAATAATAAAGGTGACTAGACTATATTTGCTTGTAACCAGCATATCTAGAGAAGGGCTATGAAGAGACCCGGCAAGGCCGTTAGTGATGCGGGTAAACCCTGGTTACCGAGCCCCACACAATGTGGCGATAACATAGAATTATCCTTCTTCCTCTGAACCTGTCTTGTCTTTCCTGGCCTTGTATAACTGATATAATAACTCGATTGCGTACTTGAGTGTCGCCTTCGATTTCAATAAGTCTAGGGTAGTCGTTAGATTTGCTATCCTTATCTCTGCAACCGATCCATCAGGCTTAGTCCTCACGATAAGAGACGCTCTCTCATCTGGCTCTATACCTTCTCTAGCCTGTTTATCCTGTATTTCCTCGACAAACGCCTGTAGATACTCCTCTATATCGGAAGGCATACCAGTCGGAAACTTCGGAACAGCTCTTACATAGCCTTCCCCTCTAAATACCTTAGCGATAAGCTTCTTCCCGATCTTTACGTCCTCAACCCTCTCTGAAGGATTCACTTCTGGCTCAGAATAACCTTGCTCAACTATTGCTAGGAGTGTCTTGAGCATCTTGAGTTCCTCTTCAAGTAGGCTTATTCTTTGTTTTATCCACTCTAGTAGCTCGTCCTTAGCGGCATACTCTTCTTTTTCTTTAATAGTGCTCAATACTTCGACACCCAGAAGAAATATTGTGTGGTTTTTTGCTTAGACCGTGAGACCTGCTAATACTAAGGTAATACTTAGAGTGACCCTGGGTCAGGGTCCTTCATGAGTTTCCTAATGTTATCGGGTATCTTATCCTGGTACTCTTTGAGGAATTTCCGGTAGAGTTTTAGATCTCGATACTTGTCGTCGAGCATTACAGGTATCCTGTTTACGATAGGGTACCAGCGTCCACAGTTTGTACATATGATAAGTCCTGTTGCTATCCGTTTCCTGACACACTTCTTACATTCTTCGATTGATACTTCTGAGGCGGGTTTTCTATGTAGACCGCAGTAGTCTCTACATCGTACTTTTTCTACATCTATTGTTGTATCTTCTTCGATTTCATGTATCGGGTATAGCACTAGCTTTTCGCCGTATGCCTTGCATACGGGGCATGCAAGGACGTCTAGGAAATACCATTTCATTTCTGGCTACCTCTTCTTACATTCTTCTACTATGGCGCGGGCCTTGCTGACGATGTCTTCTACTTTCTCTTTTGTCCGCGCTTCTGCCATTATTCTTACTACGGGTTCCGTTCCGCTGGGTCTTACGAGCAACCAGAAGTCGTCCCCTATTACTTTTACTCCGTCTATTGTGACGAGTCTGTATTGTTTAAATTCTTCCGCTGTCTTTTCCACTGCGCATAGTGCTTCTTCTCTCGAAGCC
>JALWJI010000195.1 GCA_027081695.1 Acidilobaceae archaeon
TAGTTCTCGCGTTATCCGTCTTGTTATCTCCTGGGAACGTGTTAACCCCCCGGTTAACACTACTCGTTCGGGAACGCCAACAACATCAACCAGTAACCTAAAATGATAAGCCACAGCCTCAACAACCGACTCAACAATACCACCTGCCAGAGACCGAGGAGAGACATCTCCCTTATCAAATTTCACAGTCAATGGACCAGGAGGAAGCCTAGGATACCGAACCCCCCAAGCATATAATAGGACCTTAGCAGGACTACTAACCCTTCCCTCGTCAAGCAATGAGTAGTCTCCGCCGAGCAGTCCTTCTACAAGGCGGCGGACAGCTTCCCCTAGACCCGGGATATACGCTTCCAGCCCATAGATCCTCTTCTTCCTAGACCAGTATAGTATAAGTGGAACAAGACCTCTCCCCGTGCCTAGATACAGTTTTGGGCCTGTTGGAGCATCAATGAAGGCTCCAGTTCCTAAGCTTATCTTGATACACGAATCCTCGCAATCTACTCCAAGTATCGCTGCTTGTTGGTCTCCCATCACCGCAGTCAGGTAATCGTCCACGGGCTCGTCATGACCTATTAGTTTAGGTGGATTAAACCGTGGGAGTCCCAGAGCCTGGGCGATGAACCATAAATGTTTCATGTCCCTTGGATGATAAAGTCCCGTTAATCCGGCAATAGAGGGATCTGTGACGTATCTCCCAGTGAGCCTATGTACGAGGTACGAGTCTATATTCCACGCGTATAGCTCTCCGTTCTCAAGACCTATTCGTAGATCACGTTTCCCATCTAGAAGTGCTGCCAGTCTAACGAGAAAGCTCTCAGGTTGTATAGCTGACCCAATCCTCGGCATCTTCGACAATAATCTGGCTAGAGGCCTCATCTTCTCGTAATAGTACGTGTGGCTTTCGGTGTCCATCCAGGTTATAATATCAGTAACAGGCCTACCGTTCTTAGCCTTCCATACAACGAGGCTTCCCCTGTATGTAGCCAGTCCGAGACAAGAGGCTCCCTTCTCTCTAGCCTTATAGTAGAGGGATTTGACAATCTTGTAGAGTCTAACGGGATCGTGTCTATTAGTGTTCGCTTCCGACCACGGAGAATGCTTTTCTTCTAAATATACGGGCCTCCAGTCCCGGCTATCAAAGACTACGAGCTTTACCCTTGTCGTCCCGACATCTAGGCCGGCTACCAGCTCGTCTCTCACTATTATCATTCCTCCTTACATAATGCTATGCCTCCTCCGGGATAGGTGTACCAGCGATAATCGCTGATACGATAGTAGCTATAAGCGCGCTCATAATTACTGCGCCTGCTAGATCATGGCTTAGCACGCCCGCCGCCTCTCCTGCGAAGGCGATCACCGTCGACACGGTCAAGCGGGCTCCAAAGACAGCAGTGATCCTACCTGGAGACCTGTCCATGAATAGTTTCAGGGAGTAGTGGGTCGCAATTATCTTTACCGGGAAGCTTACTATGAGTACTAACGCTGTCATCTCAAGGTATACCAGTGGATTAGCAGGACTAGCATGTAGTCCTGCATTAACAAAGAATATAGGCGCCAGCACTCCGAATGTCAACGCCATAACCTTGCTCTCAAGCACTGGTCTCCTAACCACTGTATCCCTCGTAGCTACCCCAAGGAGGAATGCGAAGAGAATGGCGTGAACCCCGAAATACTCGGATACTAGGCTAGCCGCTACTAGGAAGGCGAGTATAAGTTTGAGCTCGACCTCATGTTCTCCTCCACTCGCCCATTCAAGGAAGAATGCTAGCAAGAAAGGAGACACAAGTATACCCATAAAGTACATAGCCATGCTAAGCGTATGAGCTGAAGCCGCTAATACAAATGCAATAATACTAGTTACGTCTGCTACCATTGCTACAGCAAGTATTAGCTGTCCCAGCCTTCTTCTAATAACTCCATGTTTCCGTATAATCGCGTATACTACCGCGACGCTCGTAGTTGATACTCCTATACCGGCAAGCAATGACTCCTCGGCGGAGAACCCGAGATGCGTCAAAGCCAAAAATGTCGCCGCTAGGGGAGCGAAGAAACTTGTAAGGCCACTAAATACGCTTGGTACAAGATCCCTCTTCAACACGGCGGGCTCAATTTCTAGTCCTGCAACGTACATTATGAATATACTCCCCATGAGTCCGAGGACGTCGAGCGTCTCGCTTCTCGGAACACCTAGTGCCCCGGCTAGCACTCCCAGAGATAACTCGACAATAGCAGGACTTACACCTAGGGGTTCCGCTATGAGTGCCCCGGCTGCGACGAAGCCGCTCACCACGGCGAAACTATATAGTCCGGGGTCAAATGACAGCCTATCGCCAAATACTATTATTGCTCCAAGCGTTAATGCTATTATGCCGAGTCCTGCTACCAGCATTTGTCTATGGCGTCTCTTCAAAACATCGGGGCACCAATATCTTTCCAGGTATATGAACTATATAGCTGTCCAGGTACATTCTTATTAAATACCGGTGCTCGTCTACTGCCTACATAAGCTGGATAGATGCTTCATGCTCTGCAGGGAAAGGTTCCTTAGTTTCCTACCCATAGCTCTCCCTATACCGGATACATATTCCCTATTATTAAGTGCCCTCTTAAGGGCTTCCTCGAGAGAGATCGAGTCGTCGACACTATATTTTAGGAAACCATGGTCGACGTCTCCTAGGAGGTTGACCAAAGTCCTCGTCGACGGGTATAGTATTGGCCTATCGAATAGTGCCGCTTCCCACACAACACTTAGTATAGTATATTCCCAGTTCGTTAGTGCTATTGTTAGTACACTGTTCTTAATATACCATAGATACTCGCCGTATCCTATGTAGCCAGTGAAAAGAATTCTATCCGCTAAACGATGCTTTTCTATTAGTCTGGTTAGCTTCTTGTAGAGGCGCTTGTTCTTCATATAGTTACCGGTTATCACTAATGATACATTTGAGCCCTGGTTCTGGCTGACTAGACGTATAAATGCTTCAACCGCCACCTTTATGTTCTCGTCCGCCTCCCATGCAACAGGTAGAATTATGAAGTCCTCTTCCGGTGTGTCTCGTGGCTTCACTGTATTGTACTCTTGTGGCAGCGGATCATACACTATATGTACTGTTGTGTCACCGCCTAGTTTCTGTAGGAGTAGTTCTCTTGATTCCGGATTATGAACTAGGACATGTTCGCATTTCTTCATGGATCCTATGAATGGCCTGTTTAGCACATAGTCCTTGAGATCCCTGTAATGAAACATTCCAGTGTGAGCATCGCATATTAGCTCGGGCCTGGGATATATCCTTGTAGCCCGGTATACTGCTGGGCCTGGGGGAAGCTGTAGTATTATACACGCATCTTTTCCCAGCGAACTAAATAATCGTGCTGTTTCACGCCATGCACGTAGATATGGTGGGCGGTCTCCTATATGATAGAGGGTAATACCTAGTGTGCTTGCTATGTCCCTACTTCTCCTAGTCAACCTGCTCCATACTAGTACGCCGTCTCTAATATTTGTCAAATTCGCTTCCCCGCGTATCTTCCTTATACCTGGACATCATATTTGCCTAGGGATACATTATTAGGGATACGTTTAGCATATTTATCGCTTAGCGTTATTTCTGCTTAGCGATAACTATATTATATTGTGCTGTATGCTATATATTATATGAGTAATAAGAGGACAGGAGAGGTGAGCTAGCATGGCAGAGAAGATAAGGTTCTTCGACCTAAAGGCAAAACAGTTCTTCGAGACAGACAAGTACGAGATAATCATCAAGGAAACCAAGAGAGGAAAAATCAAGATGGCAAAAGCCGTAAGCCCACTCACGGGCAAAACATACTATAAAATACTAGGAAAAGCCTAATCACCCAGTAAGAATCAATTTACTAATGCTAATTCCTAATTTTTCCCGTAAATGTAATCTCTAACAGTTTCTTACATAGCTAATAAATACACATAATATTTATCCAAATTTTATAGTTTACTAAAAGACACAGCTATCTGGGGGGATTAAGATCAAGGCGAGAAAACATACAGTAGTAGTAATAATTGCTCTACTAGTATTCGTATCCGTGTCCTCGATACCTACTGAAACTGCATATTATAAAATCTTCACCGGTAAAAGTGGAGCACTTCTGTCAAATACTAGGGACGGAAACACATACTATCCAATGTTCAATTACATGACGATAATGGGAGAAAATATAATCCTAGTAGGATTCGAGCCTCAAAATAGAGCAATAAATTTCGGAACTATAGCCAGATTTAATTATACAACCGGCTCTATAGATAAATATATCACATTCAACTATGGTTATTTTGACTTCGGAAGCGATAGTCTTAGTTCAATAGGATTTGGATTCCTTAGATTTGCACTAGTTCCTTACATACCTCCAATGAAGATCGAGCCCAATGGAATTATACCCCTGGATGATGGAAGGTTCCTTCTATCCACTACCATATATGATGTTTTTATACCGCCTGGCGGTGTTGCCCTTGTAGACCTTAACAATTTAACTGTTCAAGACACTATATTCTTTAATAATACATTCTCTACGGTTACGGGAATACATCAAGCTCCAGATGGAAACATACTTGTTACCGGAGCAGCCAAAGGTACAGCTATGATCTCATTCCTTGACCCGAGTAACATGACTGTATTCTCCTCAATGCTAATAGATATTGAAGTCAATCCGGATCCAAACACTGGTTCCAACTATAAAACACTTTCTATAGTTGACGACGCATATTATGATATGACAGGACAACTATATGTAGCCGGACGCTACTTTACATACAACACAAGTAAGGCAATAGTAGTCGACAAAGGTATATTCATACTAGAACTCAATCCCTCAAATACTAATGAAGTTATAACGTCCTCTAGCATATTAAGCATCCCTCTAACGGATTCTGACCCCTACCTGTGTAGATCAGTTATCAATATAGAACCAGGCCCTGAACCTGGACAAGTAGCATTTGCAGTAGAAGCAAACACCACTACCATAGTGTATTCAATTCCAGTTCCCCCATACTATATCTATGAGAACCTGTCGTCAACTCTTCTAGGCATTCTGAATATTCAAAACAACGCACTCCTCGCCGCAAAATCTATAAATCCCAATGATACCGTGAGTTATATCCCTATGCAATTCGAAAAAAGGACGGATGGCTCATACTTACTACTAACGTGGGGACAGGATTATTATTATTGGTACCCTCATACAGTATTAAATATCATTGATCCTAGCTTTAACTATATCGAGACATCATTGTCGCTAAACAATACGCTCATAAGCCAAGTTATCATAAATAATATGATCGATATAGCACTATCTACAGAAGGCCTCTTCCCAGGTCCAAGTGCCTGGCCCTACCTAGTAGGATACAATTACGAAAATCTAACAGGACAAATGATAATGAGCGACTATCCAAAAATAGATGAGATCATACCTAGACAAGCAAATATTTCAGTTACCGTGAATCCGGATCTAGATATAGTTAAGTTACCGACAAGTACAGCCTATGTGATGGATAATCTTCCGAACGCCTCTATCTCATCGGTAGATCTTAGAGCAGATTTCCAGATCTATAATAATAATCCAAACGGTGTTACTTTATCGTCTCAAATCGATAATTTCACTATCGAGGAAATATGTAAACTAGCTGCTGATAACCCTATGCCTGTTGTTGGACCTAGCAGTACTCTATACGGATACCTGGTATGTCCTTACAATACTCTCATCTTCACAAACGTTACTATAAGCAATGTTACGGTTGGCGAATATGAAGTAATATTCGATGTATCAAACAAGACTCTAATTACACTACTTCCACCACCTGATTTAACAATAAAAAGCATAAAATTTAACAATATTACTTTGTGCGATGGGGACTGTTATAAATTCTACAACAAGTCATCGGGTCTTTATGAATTTGATCCGAGTGGTACTATTATCATAACATTCAGTACTGGGCCCGCCGTTAGTGGAGTTCTTATAGATAGCCATAATTACGATGATAGATCCCTGACAAATAGTATATCGCCGATGTTCCTATTACTTGGAGCTACATTAATCATAACTTTAATAATATTAACTAAATCAAAAAGATAATATTATTTTTGAAAACACGTTTATTATATATTTTTAATTAGAAATACATCGACTTCTCAAGCTTCTCGTATAGATAAATCGCAATTGCATGATCAAATAAAGCCGTTCCTACACTCTTGTATACTTTTACGTCTCCAGGAGTACATCTATCCTCGTTTCGAAGCACCATTCTAAGATCTACCACTTTCTTGAAACCCTTAGCGTCATCAGTCTCTGCTAGTGCCCCTTCCAGCGTATCCACTAGTAGACAAGAAGCTCTTTTCTTAACTGCCTCATCCAGCTCTTTTACGGGTCTTGGAGCCCCTATGCTCGCCACAACTGTATTCTTCCTAAGTAAGTCTCCTTTTACAACAGGTTCTTTACTCGTTGTTGCTGTGACAAGTAAATCAGAATCCTGAAGCACCCTATCCAGAGAGGATTCGCTTGCCATAGGGAATTCTTCTAAAAACGAAGATACTTTTTCCATATCCATATCATAGACCAATATTCTTTTTGGATCGTATAGTTTTATTATAGCTCTAGTATGATATCTTGCTTGGAAACCTGCACCTATTAAACCCAAAGTATTGATTTCTGATACACCGAGGGCTTCTAGGGCTACGAGTGTACCTGCCGCAGTGCGCCAACCTGTCGCGGCTCCTGCTTCAGCTAATAGCAAAGGATCTCCCGTTATAGCGTCGAAAAGTGTTAGAACTGCCTTAACTAGTGGAAGACCTCTTTTAGGATTCTCCGGGTAAACGCCAACTAGTTTCGTGCTAAAATATCCTAGTCCCCCCGCAACCATCGCAGCATACCAAGAACCATGTTTCTCTATACTAGATCTCAAAGGAGCCTCCGTATCTTGGATCAATACTTGTTTTATTGTATGCATTAGCTCTAGAGGATCTACAAGCTCATCAATCTGGTTATCTAATAGTGTATAGTGGAATATGTCTTTCAAATTACCCCCTGTATAATATTACATATACAAAATAATATAAAATTCTAATTATTGATTAAATCCAAACATTATTATGTCTACTCGAATAATAAAGACCTCAGGGATCAAGGCTAGTAACTCTCCGAATCGCTAGATATAGTTATATAATTAGTAGAGACATTAACCGTATTATCTCCGTCTTTGATAACTCTCTTCATGATGAATAATCGTCGGAGTGGCATAACTGGATACTGAGACATAACAGAGTCTAGTAAAACTAGGAGGTAGCTAGTGATGGAGGCACTCATAACTCTCCTCCTAATCATATTATTTAGTATTATAGTAAACAAGGTTGCAACAGCAGCTCTAGTTAGGACGGGTCTCTCGAAAGAGGTAGCAAGCTTTCAGGCTCAAAGCGCGTTTTCCGGAACTGGATTTACTACTAGCGAGAGTGAATATGTTGTTTCTCATCCAGTGAGAAGAAGAATTATAAGATTGCTAATTCTATTTGGGAGTGCGGGCCTTACAAGCGCTATTGCTACTCTTGTTCTTACATTTATTGGTCAGCCCCGTGGAGAGGCTATATATAGGCTAGGGATCCTAGCCGTGGGCCTAGTCTTACTATATGTCTTTGCCTCTAGCAAGACCATAGATAGGATAATGGGCCGTATCATAGACTATATGCTGGACAAGTTTACCTCTATCCGCGTAGTCGATTATGAGGCATTGCTAGGAATAGGACACGGCTATATGGTTTCATCTTTTAAAGTTTCGGATGAAAGCTGGCTAGCAGGAAAGACACTGCGAGAAACGAGGCTCAGGGATGAGGGTGTAGTAGTTTTAGGGATTTATAGAAGGAGGAATGGTAAGCTAGTATATATAGGGGCTCCTGGGCCTGAAACCAGGATCCTACCTGGGGACGAGCTTATTGTTTATGGGCCGGAGGAGGTGATTGCCAGTCTAGCCAAGAGAATTGCTGGACCATTAGGTGATCTCGAACATGCTGAAATGGTGTGGCGGCAACATGTTAGAAAACAACAGGAGGAGACTTAGGAAATGACTGAGAGTCTCCCACAGAGACTAGAGCATGCTAGAAAACTAAAAGAGAGAGCAATTGTAGAATTGGAATCACTGCTCGATCCCAAAGAAAGGAAAGTTGCCAGACGAGACCATCATGCCAGGAGAAAACCTAGGCATTGCGGAATAACAATTCATACAGGTATAGGCTGTAGCTATGGCTGTGTATACTGCTATATATGGGACATGGGCTTTCCAGGAAAGCCTAAACCATATCCGCTCAACTCGCTTCAGATGGCTTATGCTCTAGCACTTAACCCCTACGTTGTTCCTAGGTATACCTTTGCCGCATATGGAAGTGTTACAGAACCATTTCTCGAAGAAACAAAAGACAAAGCCGTAGACTACATGAGAACAATATATAGATATCTATTACTTCCCATCCAAGTCTCTACAAAGTCATTGTTAACGAGTGATTTAGTTAAAAAACTCATTAATACTGATCCAAACCTTAGCCTATTAATCAGCATAACTGGAATAAGTGAGAAGGCTAGGAGACTAGAACCCCGGGCACCTGATCCAATAATGAGAATAGAGTTTGCTAGTTATCTTAAGGGAACAAACATTATCCCTACATTATTCATAAGGCCCATTATACCCGGCGTTACTGACAAGGAATTCGAGAATATTCTCGATTTAGCCTCTAATGCTGGTATAAGGACTCTTGTCCTCGGAACACTAAGAGTCACCTCTGGAATCGTTAGGAGACTTAAATTAGTCGGTGTAGAGATTCCTCCTAAATTACTCCCTAGAAGACTAGATATTAAGAAGCAACAATACATCTCAGGCTCTCATATAAAGAGAATGCTAGAACATATTGCCTCGAATAAGGGATTCCTGGTCTTGCCCTCAGCATGTTCGGCAAATGTGTATTCCCATAGATCGGCATGTTATAAGTGTAGACTCGGTCCCTGTGGGCGTCCTAGTTATCCGTCTATTATGGAAGTTAAGGATGCTCTATCGATTCTAGAACTCGATAATTATAGGGTCGTGGACGTATCACGAAATGCAATCAGGCTCCAGAGGACTGGAAAACCTACCAAGAAAGATGAAATAAGATTGTTCTGGCTGCGCGACGTATCACGTTTAGATCTTATCCTTGCCTAGCAGTCTTCTGAGGGTCTGGTAAACGTATCCTTTATTTTTAGAGCGTATTCTTTGGGTTCTATATAGTCAAATATGCTACCTTGTGATTTGTCCAGTTTTAGGGTGTCAATAATCCAAGAGTACTTTCCTCCGGCTACTCCACTAGCTATGTAAGCTGCTCCCATAGACGCTGCCTTTATCTTTGTATCCGTAGATTCGAGGAATATGATATCTCTTATCTTTGTTCTGAGGGAATCATTGTTTTTTATCGACGTGTAGACTGATTGCCGAATTCTGGGATGTCTGTAGAGCCGACCGCTAAGATACAATATTGGTTTTGTACTTGATACT
>JALWJI010000196.1 GCA_027081695.1 Acidilobaceae archaeon
TCCTTGTACCTCCGTCTGCCTGGAGAACCTCTATGAATATATCTATGCTTGTCCTCGGGAATTTCTCTGTTAGAACAATGCTTTCTAGCGCTTCTCGTATAACTTTTGATAACTCTACCTCTCTCCTGCTAGGAGCCGGACTCTTCCTATCTGTAGTGGAGAAGGGCGCCATGTGATATCTTACTCTTAGAACTGCCCTGTCAGGGAGCAATACGAATCTCTGTATTGGTTCTTTAGGACCGTATACCGCTGCTACAACCCTTGTTCTACCGAACTCGACTAGCGCCGAGCCGTCGCTGTTATTGAGTACTCCTACCTCCATCTTGATGGGTCTCATTTCGTCAGGTTTTCGGCCATCGTGCCTTAAGCCGTCTTCTCTTATTAGTTTAACTCCTGGCTGTTTACCCATTACTCTACACCTCTTACCACTTTGAGTTCTTCTATGTATTTCTTTACTCGGTCCGTAAGACCTGTGAGATGAGCCTGCTCCTCTATCATCTTAATAGCCAATACTAGTATGGGCTCCATCTCGGGGTTTTTACATTGAATGTGGATCCTGCCGTTTACAGCTGCGAATATCTCGCATCCGGTTTGTGATTTAAGCATCTCTAACATGCTACCTTTCTTTCCTACTACTCTAGGAATCTTTGCAGGTTGTATTTCAATGATTTTACCGGTGTTTATTTTTCCTAGACCCTCGTCTCTGACTGTTAGTAGCGGGTTCCTTGCTCTGTCGAACGAGATGACTTTTGCCTTGATATAGTCTCCCACTTGAAGATATCTGGAGAGTTCGTCTTGTTGGGGATTGAATGGTCTCCCTAGGAAGTCTTGTGCTGTGAGCACTGCCACATATGGACTATTAATATCAACATACCAGTTCATTATTGCCACACTACTTACGAGTCCTATTATGACGTCGCCCGGCTTTGGAACATATACTGTTTGGAGTGGTAGGAACACTGGCTTCTCACGCTCGTCTAGTAGGCCTACTACAGCCGCTATCTTCTCACCGTTGTATTCGTACACGTAATTCGGGTCTCTAACAATAGTTTCCGGCGGTAGCCTCTCTCCAGGTACCACTATTCTTCGCTTGTCCATTATTTTACCACCTTTACATCGATTTTTGCGGATCCCCGTGTTAGGTTTTGGAGTCTGGATACTACATCGATTTGGGATCCTGCGGGTATTTCAAGTTCTACTAATAGGCTTCCATCTGTTTGCCAGTCTGTTCTTTTTACCTCGCCTAGTCTGCGGAGCTCTTTGTATACTCTGCCAGAATATTGGGCGGGGATAAGGGCTCGTACGAGTGCCTTCGCTATACGTATAGGCATTAGTCTGGCTATTTGGCGTACTGCTTCTAGAGCCTGGCTCTCCGCGCTCTTAAATGGATCTACCCCTATCCTGAGTTGCTCGAACGCGGTCTCTATCCTTGCCTCTGGTATGGGTTTTCCTGTTTTTGGGTCGATCGCGTTACGGGCTATGTATGTGATTATCTGGCGTTTTTTGGCTTCTATTAGTTTCCGGCGTTGATCTTCTGTAAGCTGTATTTCTCCTTCTTTTAGGATTTTTACCGCTATTTTCTTGATGTCGTCTGTTCCGAAGGCTTTTTTGACTTCTTCGGGGCTCGCCTTTAATCCTTTTTTGACGTCGCGGTATATTGTGTCTGTCCAGAGGACGTCGTCTAAGTCGACTTTTTCGCCTTCTTTGAATTTAAAGGCTGGATCTGGCCTTACCAGGATTTCGAATCTTTTTCCTTTTATCGTTATCCATGCTACTATATAGTCTTGTTTTCTTCCCATACTCTGGCCCCAGGATTATCTGATATTGTTTCCAGTTAAATTTTAGAGAATCAATTTCGAATCCTGTATTAAAAATAAATTAAAATAATTGAGTTATGTAAGTTATTTAGTTAGTTCATTGCTAATTGCATCAACATATTTCCGTATCTCGTCAGCACTCATTTTCCTGAAGACTGGTTTCTCAACTGTTATGTACCCGAGCTCCACAAAGTTATGGAATTCATCCACTAACGCGGCGGGCTGTTCCTCGCCAGTTTCTATTCTTGCTTTGAACAATGCTTTGAGGGCTAGTTTAACTAGTCCTTCGAAGTCTAATTCCTTATTATATTCTTTCTCTAGAACCTCCGTAG
>JALWJI010000197.1 GCA_027081695.1 Acidilobaceae archaeon
AGGCGTCTATCAAGACTCTCCTCTCAGAGCTCGAGAAAACGGGACTAGTAGAGAGGAGTGGGAGAGGACACATCCTTACGGAGAAGGGAGAGAATATACTCTCCGCGATAGAAGACACTATAAGCCTTGAGGAGGTCGAGGTACCTATATTTGATACGAGGAGTCTCCGGCTCGTAATTGCGTGCGTTGAGCCTCCTAGGAATCTCACCCAAGTATACCTGTTAAGGGACTACTTGGTCGCTGCTGGGTGTACTCAGTCGGTTATTGGAGGATATGTTGGCGGGGAGATTCGTTATCCGGGTGTTCCTGAGGATATTGTGGAGTTGTTGAAGAGTACTAGTGTTAACCGGGGGGTTAACATCTATGCTCCTCTCGAATGCCAGATCTCCCTAATAGACTCCGCGATAAACTTGATTCTTCGATCGTGCAGCTAGGTTTCTTATGATGCTATGTTAACTCCCCGGTTAACACTCTCTATCAATAATTACTACAACATGGCAAGACCGGTTTTCTTGCCGTTTCCTGGATATTGGGGATCGGTATTATTTTTATCATTATACAAACAGTAATACTAAGAACGATCATAAGAATAGAATAACCGAGTTCGTAGAGTCAATAATACGGGCCAATAGTAGTAGTAATAATTATAGTAGAGTTTGAAGAGTTAGAGAGCAATAGTCTTCTCTTTGATGTGAAGGATTCTAGAAACTGCATTCTTCTAAGAGCTCCTTGGCCTGCTTGGATAATCCTATCCTCATACCTAGCTTGGGATCCGTATAGATGTATATTAGGTTCTTTGTCTGGAGGCTCCTTGCTGTCCTGAGGAGCCATTTGTAGTCTGCCTTCAGGAGATCAGCTATCTGGTCCAGATACATGTATGTGTTGCCCCATTTCGTATAGTGTGATAATAGTGCAGTGAATAATTCGAGCTCGTCGTCGTCTAGCTCGTTCTTGAGCAAGTCTATGACGCAAGCCGCTGTCTGGGCCCTTTCTTGTAGTTTATTTTCTGGTTTACGTTTTAAAGCCGCAATAAATGACAAAGAATCTTTTTCCTCTGCTGCACTGATGGTTTTTCTTTTGTGTTTTCTTGTCGGATTAATTGATTCGCTTGCAAGGATACGTTGTGCTAGAAGGGCTAATCTGTCAAATTTCTCGTCGGAGGCCCTCTCCGCGACCTCCTGAGCATATTCTTCTCCTTTCTCGGTCAGGAACCAGAATCCACTGTTATACTCGACGTATCCCCGTGTTTTCCAGTATGAGAGGTAGCTGGCCACATACCTACTGTCTAATCCAAGTATCCCCGCTATCTCAGCGCTCCTCATAGGTTTGCTTAATAAGAGTACCATTATCGCGTCTACTAGTTTACTCCTGGGCCCCCCTCTTGTGTGGCTTCGTTGTCTCTTCAACTGTTCTCGTATATGGTTGATAATGTCATCTACCATTCCCTATACCCGATATAATATTGTGGGGTTGTTTAGGTGATACGTGGAGAATCTTGGTATTATCGTGTTGTTATCCGGGTAGTTTTGTACAAGAAAATGTTAACCGGGGGGTTAACACAGGACAGCGTCATCAATGGATACCAAGTCGTCAACGAGCTTGGCTCTCTATTCCGTATACTGTTACAGACTCGAACGTTAGTCATTCTTATGTTATCTGCGGGAGGTTGTTCTACAATGTTAAGAACAAGGAATTATTGATTATGAGAGCAGAGATGTATATACTATCCTGTAATAGTTGCTGGGCTCTAGTATTGAATTATCTTTATAGGTCGAAGAATTCGGTGAGCCTCCTCATTCTTCTCTTGAATCCTAGGAGGCGCGACTTAGCGTATATCTCGTCTTTGTTTTCTAATACTAGTAGCTTATCAATGACGTTTTTGACCTCCAGTGTAGTCGAGGCCCGGGCGAGTGGGGGTTTTTCAAGGGCTTTACGTGTGGTCTCGCGGATGTGCCAGTTTCCTACAGGAGCATAGTATGATGGGAGGATTTCTCTTATTATGACGGTGTCCGCCTTCTTTCCGCGCTTGTAGAGGGCTTCCAGAACGGCTAGTTTTGAGGCGCTGTAGCCTCCGTCCTCCATAGTCTTTCTACCTAGAGGATCCTCGTAGAGATAGTATATGATTGGCTTGGGCGAGGTCTTT
>JALWJI010000198.1 GCA_027081695.1 Acidilobaceae archaeon
GTTGATGCCATTTGAGAAACTCCCTGTCTTAAACGGTTTATCCTTGGCTATATTTAAATATTGATTCGCGAAAATTTAGATGATTAAAATAATTAAGTGGCTTTCAATTCCGATGATCGTATTTTATCACATCAAGGTTCCTCAATTAGGAGGGTTTGTCGTACATTTACTACTCCTCTTAGCTTCATTAACATCGATATTAACTCCTTGATCCTTGAGCTACTGCCTCTAACAACTATAACAAGCATGCAGAGTTCATGCGTGATATGTATGTGTAATGTCGACACAATAATGTCAAGATAATCGTGTTGCACATCTATCAATGCGCTATCCACGCCCTTAACATGATGATTATATATTACACCTATTATTCCTGCAACCTTTCCGCCAGACTCCCACCCATGCTCCGCTAAGAAAAGTCTCAAAGCTTCCTGAATAAGCTTAGACTTGCTCCTAAGACCAGTTCTCTTCATGAAGTCTTCAATCTCTTCAGCCAAGTCCCTCGGCAGATATACTCCGAATTTGACGTTTCCAGTCAAAACCTCTCGACCAATACTAATAATACAAACTATATCAACTTTATCTATGTAATCTCAATTATAGTTCCGTTCTCCAATATGAGTGTTCTATCGCATCGAACTTCTCCCGAGCATCGATTAGGAGCAGTCAACACAATGGTCTTTCCCCTTTGCTTCAATTGATTAATAAGAGAACGTATCCTGTCGATCTTGGAGTCCTGAAGATTACTCAGTGGCTCATCCAATAATAGGAGCTCCGGATCGTACGACAAGATAGACGCTAAAGCAACCAGTCTCTTCTCGCCATAACTCAGCGATATAGTAGATCTATCCAAGAGATAATCTATTCCAAGTAGGCGGGCAACTTCAACCACTTTTCTCTTAGCGGTATCCTCGTCAAATAGTTGTCTTGGCCCATATGCTATCTCATCGAAAACTGTTGGGTTAATCATCATTACCTCCGGGTTCTGGAATAACACGCCTATCTTACTCCTTGCCTCTGGAAACTGGTCATGTAGAGGAACCTCCTTGTAATATACTGTTCCCGTTGTTGGATGCAGGAGTCCCGCCATGACAAGCAGTAATGTTGACTTTCCTGAACCATTTGGGCCTTTTATGCAGAGGATCTCGTTTTCCCATACTTCCATATTAATATCTCTGAGCGTAGGCTCATTGTTTCCAGGATAAACGTATGATACTTTTTCCAACCTCAAGAGTGGCTTCATTTTCTCGCCTCAAAGTCAAACGGGTAATCGTTGAAAGTTCTTGCGTTTATTGCGTATTGTAGCATTTTACTATGGGTAGCTGATCCGACTATTAGGTCTCCAATAATGCTTACTCGGTTCTTCCAGGCAGTCCTTATATCATGATGAAAAGTCCTTGCTTCCCTAGCCAATATCATTGACAATGCATGTCTAAGCAGTCTCGGCAGGTGAACGATAAAGATTGTTGTAATTGCAGCCGGTAACCTGAGTAGTGGAAGTCTATAGGCTCTAGTTGCTATACTTGGCCATCCTAAATAATAGATAGTTGCTAATACTGGCAAGGGGGCAAGGATTATACGAATTATGAATCTAGCATAAGTCTCGATACTATTCTCTGTGACATTAAGTGCCTCTATAGAACGAAGTAGTTGGCCGAAGTCCATTATACTATTAGTACTGGTTATTAGTAGCGGTAATCCAATTATCATTGACAGTAAGGCCAGATACCATGCTGTTCTAACTATCATTCCAGCCCTGTCCCGTGCATGTAGGGATACTAGTATGGTGAACGTGGCGGCACTCACTAGGGATATTGGGTTGTCTGTTGTACTCACTAGTAGTGTGAGTAGAATGGATAATGGAAATATGTAGACTTTTCCCCTTACATCTCTATTGGTCCTGTTGAAAGAATCAATTAACCGTGATAAATTTCTAATAAATGATTCTAGCATGTTATTCATCTTGATTTCACCAGTTTTGATGCGATTACACCGATCGCTAGGATTATCGCGACACCGAGAAGACCAGATGCAATGTATCCTGCAACAGGGCCTAGACCTGGAAAAGAATAGTCTTCAAATGGTGTATGATAGTTTACTATATCGTGTTCCTTTAGTCCAAGGAGTGATGCTGCGATATCTAGGGGCTCGTGATAGCCTACTTTTTCTGCTAGAATAACTCCGAATATGGGGCTTAGAAAGACCATGAATATGAGTAGTATAAGTAGTTTCTTCTCCACGTTATATCCCCTCCAGGCCCATGACTAGATGGGGGTTCCGTTCATACACGTACAGTACGATGAGGCCTGTTATTATGCCCTCCACTACTCCAAGAACGAGATGCCATATCCCCATTACTGGTATTGTTATCAATACGCCGTAAGGGAATCTAGGGGATAAGCCGATTTCTAAGCCACACGCTATACCTGCTATAAATAATGAGATCCAGCCCGCCATAAATGATGATATGAAGATTCTCTTTTTTCCATCCGTGTTTTTTAGTAGCCTCATAAAGAATCTGAACGTTGCATATCCGGTGAGCACACCTATTATAGCCATGTTCAAGATATTAGCTCCCAGCGTGGTTATTCCGCCATCGTGGAAGACAAGGGCCTGAACTACAAGGACTAGTGCCAGCGCAATGCTTCCGAGTGCAGGACCCAATATTATGCCTGCCAGAGCGCTTCCAAGGAAATGTAAGCTTGTGCCTCCTGGTATCGGCCAGTTGAACATTTGTGCTACAAATACGATCGCAGCGATTGTAGTGACCGTTGAGATAGTCTCTGGTCTGAATATGCTTCTTGAGCGTTTGCCTATGATAGTAAAGTATCCTATTGTTGCTAGATATGTTATTGTTATCCAGTACACGTCTAGGAATCCGTCGGGGATGTGCAAGAGTGGAGCACCATTCCTCATAGAAATGTGCACCCTAAATATAAGCATTACACCACACTCTACACAAGACACCGATATACATATCAGTAAGGCAAACTATACCATATGATACGTTGGGGATGCACTTGGAAAAATGGAAAATAGCTTCTCGCAGACTCTTAACAAGACGAATACTCCTCTCACACGGAGGAGGAGGAAAAGAAACCCACGAGATAATAGAAAAACTAGTAAGAAAACTCATCCCACCAGAATACTGGAAAACACCCGAAGGCACAGGACTAGACCTACTAGATGACGCGAGCCACATCAAACTAACAAACAATCATATAGCAGTAACCATAGACTCCTACACAGTAGACCCAGTAGAATTCCCCGGAGGAGATATTGGGAAACTTGCCGCCAGTGGAACAATCAATGACCTATTAATGAGTGGAGCCAAACCAATCGCCGCTCTCGACTCTATTATTGTAGAAGAAGGATTCGAGGTAGAAAAACTGGCAAAATTAATCAACAGCATGGTTGAGACCTTCATAAATAACAATGTCTCAATAATAGGAGGAGACTTCAAAGTTGTCCCGAAGGACAGCCTCGATGGAATAATAATAACAACAACTGGTATAGGCGTGATAATTCACCCTATCCGCGACGATCGGATAATGGAAGGAGACAAGATAATAGTAACGGGGCCCATTGGGAACCATGGCGCTGCAATTCTCTCAGCGAGAGGCACTTATGGTCTAAAAGTAGATATCAAGAGCGATGTTGCTCCATTAACAAGCCTCATGATTCCCCTGATAGAAGAATATGGTCCCCACATTGGAGGAGCAGGAGATCCTACACGTGGAGGCGTAGCAATGCTATTAAATGAATGGGCGAAAAAGAACGATGTCTTGATATTTATTGATGAATCTAAGATTCCAATTCGTGATGAAGTAAAGGCCTATGCCGACCTAATTGGTGTAGATCCCCTAGCTCTTGCAAGCGAAGGAGTGGCAGTAATAGCGGTAAGACCGGAACATGCAGAGAAAGTACTAGAAAGAATCCATGAACTTGGCTGGAGAGAAGCATCAATTATAGGGGAAGTTAGAGTGCCAAAACATGGGAGACATAAGGGAATTGTCATAGCCAAAACAACCGCGGGAGGATTCAGAATAGTGGAAGAGCCTAGTGGAGAAATAGTTCCAAGAATATGTTAGTGGTCCATTCTTAGGATCCTGTCTATAAGTTTTTCCAGATCCTTGTATGCATTAGTCTTTGCAAGTAACTCTAGATTTCCAAATGCGTTCTCAAGCTCGTCATCGTACCTTACTAGTATTCCATCCTTTAGGCTATTATTTGAGATGTCTCTCACCATGTTATACACGACGGCATTGGGCTCTTTGCCCATTTCCTTCAGCAACCACAATAGTCTATTCAGACTATCTAGGGAGAATTTTGTTGTGCTCGAAACAACAACTAGTCTAGGATTCTCTAGGACATTGAGGAGATCTAGGACTACGTCGCCTGCACCCGGAGGAGTATCAATAACAACAGTATCATAGCCTTCATAATCTACTGCTGATAATAGCTCTCTCAGAGCATTTACAGCCTCGACGCCTCTCAATGCAAGGGGGAGACCCTTAGCATAGGGAGCTATACTAACGAATCCAAGACCGTTAATCCTGACTGGATCGATACCTTTCTTTTCCCCGGGCATTATATTCCTGGGATCTATTCCTAGACCAACATGAAGATTAGGATCCGTTATGTCTAGATCAATCAACAGAGTTCTCCTACCACGCCTTGCTAGTCCAATTCCTAGTAGTAGAGCTATTGTAGTCTTACCCACACCGCCTTTAACACCTAGTATGACAATTGTCAGCCTCTTAGATAGCTCTCTCGATATCCTAGCAGGCCTAGGATCAGACAGCATCACTACTCTCTCACCTCATACAACAGCTTTATCCCTCTACCCTTGACCACGATGAAGTCACGTGATCCACAGGATGGACACTTAACATATGCGTGTACAGCTTCCGGCACGAAATGTATCGCTTCTCTTTCATCCTCTGAAAGATCTACATCGTCAAGACTCCACCTATAGCCGCAAACGTTACACTTGAACTCTGCCTTCTCCCTAGTAATCTCATAATCAACGCCTGGTGCAACCTCCTTCATCATCATGTCTAGGTACTGTCTTAACACCGACTCATCTATATTTTGGAGCTCTCCTGCTACTACCTTAATCCTTCTGAGGCTAGGATACCGTGTTATAAGATTCTCGACCTCTAAGATGACTGCCTCGGCAATAGCCCACTCGTGCATCCAATTATACACCATGTTATTAATGCTAGGAGCATATCATATTTTAGCTAATTCGATAATAAACCAGTATATAATAATTGTCCAGCAGCTATTCCACCGTCTCCCGGCGGGATCTGCTTATGATATATTACATTAACTCCTACTTCTCTAGCAGCCTCTTCGACTCCCAACGCTATATACTCGTTAACGGAGGCCCCACCCGTGAACAATACATTATTTCTAACATGGGACAAGGCCTCTCGGCCAAGTACAAGGCCTATCCAGTAAAGTACTGTTGCTGACCTCCTCAAACCTTCCTTGAATCCCCCGCTGAGATATCCATCTATAACATACATAACTGACTCGAAGGGATCGAGATTGCTCCCAACATAGGGAGGATCACTGTCCTTATAGGGTGTTATCTTAGACGCCAATATTCTAGACTCAAGGGTAATCGCTGGCTCACCCTCATATGTCCTCCTATAAGAGATGCCTAGCAACGCAGATAACGCATCAGCCAGCCTACCAGCACTACTCGTATATGGACTGTGCATAGACATTTTCACAATATTAGCCGCGTTCTCAACGCTTATGATTTTTGGAACCTTGCTTAGTTTCTTTAAATATTCTATTACCTCGTTTTCACCCATCTTTTTTGAGAGGATCCCTACAAGGATCCTCAAAGGGTTCCTAGTCGCCGCGTCCCCACCGGGTAAAGGATAATAGTCTATATGGGAGACCCTGCTACACTCTAAACCCTCTACTATTAGGGCCTCTCCTCCCCATATGTTTCCGTCAAGCCCGTATCCGGCTCCATCCACTACTACAGCTGGAAAAGCCTCATCCATGGAAAGTTTTCTATCAGCGATCAATGATAGTGCATGTGCACAATGATGCTGTATTTCTACCGGATATGCATCGTATTCCTCTATGAATCGGGATGCCACTCTCCTGTTTGAGTATCCTGGATGCATATCGATGACTAGGTATCTTGGCCGTAGCTTGTATTGGTCAACGAACCATTTAACCTCCCCCCATAGTTCTTCCAGTTGAAGTGGATTATCGAGATCCCCAATATACTGGGTTAGAACTATCTTATCCTCGAAGGATACACCTCCTGCAGTCTGTAGTTCAGCTCCCAGCGCAGCTGACTCAGGTAGCTCTATTGGTGCCTCTATCCAGTATGGTGCATAGCCACGGGATCTACGTAGCATTACTATGTGGCCACGTGTTTTTCTTACTACACTGTCGTCCACCCTATGCACTATCTCCCTATTGTGCTCTACTATGTAGTCGATCTCTCCGCCTAGCTGGTCGAGTAGACACTTCAGATCTTTGCACATCGGGAATCCGTGCTTGTTACCGCTGGTCATGACTAGGTATCCGTCCCTGACATGGCTGAGTATAATTGCGTGGAGACCAGTATATGGTAGCATTATTCCCAGCCAGTCAAGGTTTGGTGCTATAAGATCTGAGACATTACTCGATTCTTTCTTTTCAAGTAATAGTATGGGTCTTTCAGCCGACTTGAGGAGCAAGCAGTCCTGTTCAGACATGTATACTAGATCTCTGGCCTTGTTACAGTCTTTGACCATAAGTGCTAGCGGCTGTGTAGGCCTTTGTTTTATTTTTCTCACACGGTTAACGACATCGTCACTTGTCGCGATAGATGCTATATGGTAGCCTCCCAGTCCTTTTATTGCTATGACGTAGCCCTCATCTAGTAGTTTAGCGGCTGTGATCGGTACGTCTGTTGTCTTAACCAAGTCTCCATTAGAATCCAGTAGCATTGTTTGGGGCCCGCATTCACTACAACTTATCCCCTGAGCATGATATCTCCTAGTATTGTTGATGTCTTGATATTCTCTACGACAGTTCTCACAGAGGGGGAAGGACTTCATGCTAGTGTTTTCTCTATCGTATGGTAGCGTATACATCATTGAGTATCGGGGACCACACCATGCACAGCTATTCCATGGATACATGTAGCGCCTATCGCCTGAATCAAATATTTCACGTAGACAGTTCTCACATATACCAAAGTCTGGTGGAATAGCGCTTCTGCTAGAGATTTTTCTTTTACTGGGAAGTATTTTGAACGAGTCATAGTTTCTAAGCAGAGTACTATTTATTGTTATTCTATGTATTCTTGCTGGTGGAGGCTTGTATTTACGTATACTGTCGAGGAATCTATCTATATCTATGCTACGGCCCTCTACGTGGATTTCTACCTCGCTACCTCCTAGGTTTACAACGTAGCCTTTTAGCTTGTGTTTCTCTGCAAGTCTATGAATATATGGTCTAAATCCTACTCCTTGTACAAGACCCGTAATCCTAATCTTTACCGCTTTTACCTGCAACATTTTCCTCCTCAAGGGAACGGAGCATATCTAGTATTTCCTCTCCTTTTTCCTCGAGCCCAGCTATAAACTCGCTTATATCTTTTGCCCATGTCTCAAGCTGTTCATCTGATAGTTTTGCAATAATAATGCCGGCATGAACTATAACATAGTCTCCAGGCCTGATTCCTTCTATGGTATTGGCATCCGTCTCTATAGATACTCCATCAGAGAACTCTACTATAGCTATACCGTCACCCCTAACCTCTACTACCCTTCCAGGTATACCTAGACACATAAATCTGCCACCTCCCTACTAGTCTAATCCAAGATCCCTGACAATCTCCTCTACAAGACCTCCTCCACCAAACCTAGCCCATACCGAGCAAGCTCCTTCGCTGCTTACCATACATGGCCCATAGGGAGACCCCGGCTTGCATGTTTTCATAAACAAAGGGCAGTCCGTAGGCTTGGCCAGGCCTAACGTGACTTCGGCACACCTGCATCCAGGTGGGAGGTCATATTTCCACTCCTTTCTTTTCAGTTGTTCGAGCCCGTACTGATAAACGGCATCTATGGAGCTATACTTATCTCTGAACGCTAGCCCGCTTTCAGGTACGATTCCCAGGCCTCTCCAGCTCGCGTCGACTATCTCACAACATTTATTAACGAGTTCTTGGGCTTTCTTGTTTCCTTCCCATTTAACAGCCCTCTTATACTGGTTAACTAGTCCGGGTCTACCCGTCTTCAGCATTGCCAGAATATATGCTATCGCCGTCAGTACGTCGTTGGGCTCGAATCCTGCTACTACGGTCGGGATCCCATATTCTTTTGGTATAAATTCCCAAGCTTTTGCTCCCAGAATCGTTGAGACATGTCCAGGAGCTATTACCCCTCTTATAGGAGAGTTCCTATGCTTATTGAATGTATATCTCATTATTGGAGGAGTCAGTCTATGCACATTGAGTATCGTCATTCCATCGGGGACCATTCCATTAACGACTGCAGACGCGGTTGAGGGAGCTGTCGTTTCAAACCCTACTGCTAAGAAAACACTCTCTCCTCCGTGTAATCTATGATGTTTTATTGCCTCAAGCAGACTATATACTATTACTACGTCTGCTCCTTCAGCTTTCGCATCTGCTAGGGTCCTAGGCTTCTTGGAGAGTGGGGGAGCCGATCCAGGGAGGAGATACGTGTCACCATAAGTATATACCCTGACCCCATTAAGGGCAAGATCTATAACCGTATCAATATAGTGTGCAGGTGTAACACAAACCGGGCATCCTGGACCAGCGACCAGCTCTACGTTCTCCGGCATAAGACTCCTGATACCTGAATAGACAATTGTATGCTCGTGAGTACCACAGAAATCCATTATCTTGACGGTTTCACCACTTAGCGAGCGAGCAATTTTCCTGATAACAGCCACTATAATATCTGAACTATTGAGTCTACCCCTATCCAAGCTCTTCATACACCTATCATACTAAGCGTTACATGGATCCTTGAAAAAGTTATTTATTCTATATCCCCTATACAAAACGATGACCAGGACAAGGCCAGATCCATAAATCCAGCCAAGTACATCGACCCAATAATAGTCACAGCGACTATAGGTGTCTCAAATTGCCCGACCTACGACGATTAAAGGGTTTAAGGGAAGTTATCAAGGCAATAGTAGACCTGACTAAGGCAACAGAAGAAATAGTAGAGGCAGTAGAGGAAACAGTTCTCGAGCCCGTTGTAGAGCCTGTTAAGCAAACCATAAATGAACTATTATTGAAAGAATACATCTATCAGTTCAGGATAAAGCCCCAGATGGAGCTCGACGAGCTAGAAGAAGAAGTTAAGAGAT
>JALWJI010000199.1 GCA_027081695.1 Acidilobaceae archaeon
GACCTAGGAACTGATATAGACTTGTTCGCGGAGGAACCAGGAGTCCTACTCGGAGAACAGGAATATTATGAGTTCGCCGAGTCCCAAGGATGGGTCGTAGGCCAGACCTGGCTCGGGACTCCTAGACTCATCGCGAGAATCGACCAGGAGGAGGTTCCAGTAGAATTCTACGATAACATCTACGACTTCTACGTTCCTGATGACATGTTGAAAAAAGCGAAGAAAATCAAGGTTGAGGGAGTATCAATAAAAGCCATATCGCTAGAGGATCATATAGTATTAAAAGCCAATAGCGGGAGAGGAAGCGATATAGAAAGACTGAAAGAGATAGGTAGATTAATAAAGAAAAAGAAGCTAAAGATAGATCCGCAAAAAATATATGAGTCCGCATCGCTATTCGACGACGAAAAAGTAATACTGAGGAGAATAATAGACTCGGGGATTCCCCTCAAATAATACTGTACGACATAAATCCTGGAATAATCCATAAGATAAGAGTAAAGAAACGCATATCACCTTTCTAAGATAAACCAATTGTATCGAGCAACAATATAGTGATTCAATATTAAGGAGGAGCGTGTTAGAATCTTGCTCTCAAATAAGGGTACAAGAGTGCTCGAATGCTACAAGCTCATGAAGCCTTGTAGTATAAAGGTACTAGCCACGCTTGGGCCAACTAGTATGAAATACGAAGTAATTTCATCAATGGTAGAAGCAGGAGTAGCAGGCTTTAGGATAAACATGAGCCATGGTTCGCCCAGTGTCTGGGACGAGATGCTCAAACTCATACTCGAGGCAGAAGAACAACATGGAGTCTATCCGGCCATAATATTTGACCTAGAAGGTCCCCGTATCAGGATTGCCCAATCGCCCGCGACACACGTAGAGCCAGGACAGAAAATCAAGATATGCGACGATGAACAAGATGAATGCCTTAAGCTAACCCATAAAGGAGTCATTAAGCATCTCGAGCCCGGTGACATAATACTAGTAGACGATGGAAAAACCGTGCTCCGTATACTAGAAAAACACGATGAAAGCGTTACAGCCTTAGTCGTAGGCGGATACAGTCTCGAGCCCGGTAAAGGCATCGCCGTCCGAGGCAAGCATATTCCATTAGAACCCCTTACAGAAAAAGACCTACAATGCCTCGACTATCTCCGGGGCAAACCTGCTAGCCACATCATGCTGTCATATGTAGCTGATGGAGACCATGTGAAACTCCTCAGACACGAACTAGAAAAACGAGGTCTCGACCACGTCGACATAATGGCAAAAATAGAGACCCCACGTGGAGTACAGAACATCGATGAGATCTCAAAGGAAGCCGACGCCATAGTAATAGCACGTGGAGACCTAGGAATGCACTATCCACTCGAGGAAATACCACTAGTCTCATCCAAGATCGCAGAAGCAGCCGTCAAAAACTATAAGCCACTCATAGTCGCGACCGAGATCCTAACAAGCATGATCGAGAGACCAATACCTACACGAGCCGAGATAGTAGATATCTACAAGGCAGTGGAGCTAGGAGCAGACGGCCTATTATTAACAGGCGAGACCGCCATAGGACGCTTCCCAGTTAAAGCAGTAGAATGGGCTCTTAGAGTAGCATCCCTTGCCTCATCAAAGATAAAATCTCCAAGACCAGAAGCCCGAGGAGTAGCATATAGGCTCGCACTCGCACTAGTAGAAACAGCCGAAGACATAGACGCTCCAATCATAGCCTACACTATGAAAGGCAGGCTCCCTAAGCGGATTGCCAGCTTCAAACCCACCATAAAAGTATACGCCGGGACAAGAGACCCCCTTATCTATAGAAAACTAATAGTTCTAAGAAGCATATTTCCGATCCACGTCGAGGCAACCGACTACCAAGAAGGCTTAGAGAGGACATCAAGTATCGTCCTAGAAAGGCTAGGAAGAGACAGTACATTTGTTGAAGCCTCATGGAGCAGGGAGAACAGAGTCTTCCAAATAAAAGTCAGGAACATCCATTATTAGCTCTATGAAACTATAATGATTGTAAAACAAAGGTAGATAAAAGTATAATTAGATTAGCTTAGTGCTTAATACGATAA
>JALWJI010000200.1 GCA_027081695.1 Acidilobaceae archaeon
AGATCAAAGAGCGCTACTAGGTATAGCCGATGGCTTCACTCCCTTAGGAGTAGAAACGGAGAAAGACCAGAAAGAGAGAATCGAATTCCTCAGAAAAATAGGATACAAACGTGGCTAGATAATATATCGTAGAAGACCCGGATTCTTCAATATGATTTTTACCAGATACCCAATCGTTATTTTGCTCTGTAGATATGTATACCAGAATTCTTCAGGTAGGGATCTAGAGAAATCATAGAATCTACTGCCAAGCCTAATAGCGAGCTTCAAGGCATATCTCGACGCCTTGGCCTCAGATACAAGTGTCCTTACTCTACGAGAATATCCTTGAGCTATTTCTTCGGGGGAGCCGCCTTCTATTATCGCATTATATAATGCTTCTGCTGATTCAAGACCTGGCCGGTTACCTTCTCCAGCCGTTGATATAATAAAACCGGCAGATTCTCCTATCCTGAGTTTCCGAATCTTCCCCGCGTTCTTCTCCACGGGTCTTATAGGCGAGAACACGGCAATAGGAGATGCCCTCTTGTCGAGTAAGTCATAGCTGCCTAGGAGATCCTTGACGTATTTCTTAACGAATGCCTCAGTATAGTTTATAGGTCTATTCAAGAATCCTCCACCAAAATTCACAATACCTTCCCGAGCATTAGCTGGAAATATCCAGAACAGTCCTCCATCTCTTGGATAAAAATCTAGTAAAGCACGTGTCATGTCCCAGTCTGCAATAGCAAGGTATCTTATAGCTATAACGTATTTCGTTGTTTTAACATGTGGAAATGGTCCCCGGGCGTCAACCATAATGCAGTCTCTTGACCTATTACATGAAGTTCTCTCTGTATCATGTGGTCTTAGATACTTTATTCTAGCCCCATTATTTGTCGCACGATCACGTAGCTTTTCAACTAGTAATGCTTTATCAACAATATACCAGTATGGTCTTTCCAAGGAGGTTTCGAATACGGTTTTCCCTTCAACCTTGACCGTGTAATTTGTCACGGACGCTCGTACTACATCCAGCTCTTCCAAGAGATCACGTATCCAAGGTCTAAGAGTTACAGCGTCTCCGCAGGGTTTAACATACTTCTTGGATATATCATAGCCGTATACTTCGATATCGGCCTCACGCGATAATCTATAGAGTAAGTATGATCCCGAAACCCCTAGCCCTTTTACTACTACCTTCACCCTCTTCCCCGCAAGGTTATTAGCTCGACAAAGAATAAGAATAACAGTAAAAACATCAAGAAAGAGGGGACAGCTCCTAGCGACAAAGTCATCATGGAGACGAGTGGGAACAAGCATGAGACTCATAATAGAAGCGTCCAAGAGTAGAACTGGCAAGCATGCCTCTAGGAAGCTCGCCGTAGTATACTACAAGAACCGTAAAGAGGTAGTCACAAAGCCTACCGGGACAGGATCAAGACAAGAACAAGGACAGACAGTATATGCTAGAGGACAGAGCGCCATAGTAGAACTAGATGCTCCCGACATAGAGTATATTGTATATGTTGAACTAGTCCGAAATCTACGAGGACACGTAAAAGGACGACTACAGATATATGATAGAGACGGCAGACTTCTTTATGAAGCAGTTTTGAGGAAGAGAAAGATCAGGAGAGTGTCCGGAGACAAACAGTATTCATGGCTAGTTGAAGACGCGATTAAATCGATAGGACTAGAAGGCTATGTTAGACGATATAATCATAATACAGGTGCTCAACTATAATGAGGAGTAATAACAACAAACGGTTAAAGAACATAGTCCTATCGCTAAAAAAGCTTCTCAAACAATACGGCGCAACGATATCTTATATCTATAAAGAAAAACAAGGAGACCCAGAACCAGGCCCGAGCATAGAGGAAATAGGATTAAACGAATATCTCACAAATGCTTTAAAGAGCTACGGCATATCAAGACTTCACTTATTCCAATATAAAGCCTATAGACTATACATGGAAGGAAAAAGCCAGGTAATAGTCGCTGGGACAGGTACCGGAAAGACCGAGGCCTTCATAATACCTATACTTGACGACATCATAAAACGAGGACCATCAGTCGAGAAA
>JALWJI010000201.1 GCA_027081695.1 Acidilobaceae archaeon
AATAGAGCTCTACGAGCTTCCAAGCGGATTACTAGTACCGGCAAACGCCGAGATAGTCATAGAGGGATACGTTAAGAAAGGAGAGCTAGCGGAGGAAGGACCCTTCGGAGACCACTGGGGATACTATGATAAACCTGTTGAGAAATACCCTGTCTTCCACGTGGAAAGAATCTATCATAGGGACGACCCAATATACTATGGGAGCGTCGTTGGCTTACCCCCGCTAGAAGACGCGGTAATAGGCAAGGCAATCGAAAGAATATTCCTTCCAATTATACAAATGCTACTACCAGAGATTGTAGACATGAATCTACCAGAGTACGGGGTATTCCAAGGCCTCATGATTGTCAGCATAAAGAAGAGGTACCCAGGACACGCTAAGAAAGTCATGCAGGCACTATGGGGCCTAGGGCAGACAAGCCTGACAAAAATCATTATAGTAGTGGACCACGACGTCGACCCGCATGATATAAACCAAGTAATCTGGGCCGTCTCCTCAAACGTACTACCAGAAAGAGACGTCCTAATAATCGATAATACGCATACAGACGCTCTAGACCCAGCAATGAAGGCACCAGGATACGGCTCAAAGCTAGGTATAGACGCAACCCGTAAGTTACCTGAGGAGAACTTCGGACGAGAATGGCCCCTACTAGTCGAAGAAGATGAAGAGACAAGGAGGAAAGCCGACAAGATATATGAATTGATCAAGAGGAGGCTCAACAAGGAATGAACGGCTGGGATCCCGGTAAAGTAAGGGAGAAGAATAAGATCCACGCAGTCTTCAGACTAATAAGAATAGAGCACACGTTGTTCAGCTTACCATTCGCATACGCGGGAGCTATACTCAGCGGATATAATTTTACCCTTAGAGATGCGGTGTTAATAGGACTAGCCTTATTCGGTCTTCGTACAGCGGCAATGGCATACAATAATATCGCCGACCTCGACATAGATAGGCTTAATCCACGTAGTTCTAGGAGGCCCCTCGTAACAGGAGTGCTATCAGTCAAGGACGCTTACCTAGTGGTCTTGATCGGCACAGTCCTCTACTATCTGAGCGCTGCATTGCTGAACAAGTATGCTCTACTATTCAGCCCTATACTATGGCTACTCGCTATGACTTATCCATACGCTAAGCGTCTTCACTGGCTTCCTCATATTCATCTCGGGCTAGTGCTTGGATACGCAGTGTTTGGTGGAGCTGTGGCGGCTAGTGGAGACGAGCTAACTAGTATATGTAGCGTTTTAGCGAGTGTTCCTTGGAGCTATGTGTTTGGTGTGACTTTCTGGGTTGCCGGGTTCGATGTTATTTACAGTATTATGGATATTGATTTTGACAGAGCCCACGGACTGGGAAGTGTTCCAGCTAGACTAGGCGTAAGAGGAGCTTTCTTTGCATCGCTCTTGTTCTATTTCTTGGCAGGGTTCTTTTTCCTGTACGGTTTGTGGGAGTACAGGGCGTTAACCGGGGGGTTAACACTCATCTCCACACTACTAGGAATCACACTAATGATAACAAGCTGGCTAATAGCATACAAAGACCTGGACAAGATACCAGTATCGTTTAACCTAAATCTCCTAGTAGGAATACTAGTATCGATTGGAGTAATCCTTGATTATCTAAAGAGCCTAGTGTGAAGCACTACTCTATTTCCTCATAAAATGATAGAAGAGTGGTGGAGGGAAAGAGATCTGGTTCTGGATATGAGTCTTAGATCTTGATTCCTTTAACTGCTACGTTATAGAGTAGTTTTACAAGGTTCTCTATGTCACTTGGATAGATTGTCTCGGCTAGTGTATGGGTGTTTAGTAGGGGGATTCCTAGTGCCACTGCCTGTATTCCAAGCCTCTGGAAGGCTGATGCATCAGTAGTTCCTCCTCCCGTCGCAACCTGTAGGGGAATATTGTTTTCCTTCGCGATTCTCTTCAGCTCATTGGCCATAGTCATGTTCGCTACGTATGCATTATCGATTAGCCGGAGAGCCGGTCCCCTTCCGGGCTTCATTCTACCCGTTATCTCTGGTCTACAACAAGCCATGGTGTCTACTGCTATGAAC
>JALWJI010000202.1 GCA_027081695.1 Acidilobaceae archaeon
GCAATGGATACCATGTATACGTGTACCAGGGAATAAACGCTACTCTTGATCCTCTAGTCTCCTTGAACAAGTTCGACTTCATAGTTATACGGGCCCACGGCGCCTACAACGATGATCCAGAGAGACCCCTAGGATCATATATCTATACGGGCCTCAGATACGAGGAGGCAAAAGTAGTATACGATGGATATATAGACGAGAACCTAAAGAACGGCCTCTTAGCACTAGCAGTTATACCCCCGCCCGGGGTCGAGTTAAACGAGACTATTTTTGAGACCCTTCCAAAATATGTTGCAGTTAGCCCTGAATACCTGGAACAGCATTTAGGCAACTTCAAAAACGATACAATAGTAATTGCTGCGGGATGCTATACCTCGAATGATAGTATACTGGCCGATGTCTTCCTCGATAAGGGTGCTAAGGCGTTCATAGGCTGGAGGGGTGAAATCACACAGAACTATATGGACCGAGTCACACTTGAAGTAGTCAAATTACTGCTAGAGGGACACGAGCCTAGTGACATCCCTATACTTCTAGGAGACTTAGTACGGGATCCTCTGGTAAACGGGACACTAGTGGTAAAAACAAGGTAGAAGGATTGAGATCCGTGGGAGACTGGTTATTTCTTGGAGAGGAAGCGGCGGGCCCTCTCTATTAATTCGTCCGAGGCCGCTGCGTCAACCAGCTTATAGGCTATCTCGGCGACAGCTGTCTTCTTCCAGCTCCTAGTTTCCTCCAAAAGTATCCCAAACGCGAACTTATTAGACACGTATAGGTCGTAGACTTGCTCCATTGCCTTTACTGCCTCGTCGAGTGATGGGAGTAATCCTGATACTATGCCCATCTTGTACGCGTCTTCCGCCGGGATCTTTCCTGCATCCATGTTGAGGGAGGCTAGCCGGGGGAGCCCTGTTTTCTTGGAGAGAGCTAGGAAGAGCGGTGCTATGATGTTCCATTTGACTTCTGGCCATTGTAGCCAAGCTCCGGGATTAGCGTAGATGAAGTCTGTTGCCAGGGCGATTTCTCCGCCTCCAGCTATGGCGGGGCCGTTCAAGTATACCCCGGTGGGGGCGGGATATTCGAGAAGGGCGCTTATTGTTTCTACGAGTGCTTTGAAGGGTTTCTGGGCCTCTTCTGGAGAAGTGGATGATGCTACCTCTGAGAGGTCTATGCCTGCACTGAATAGTTTCCCTTTCCCTGTTATCAAGAGGGGTTTAGGGTCGTCATGGTATGATTCTACTATTTGCCTTATCTTGTTTAGAGTACTTGTGCTTAGGGGATTGAACTTCTCGGGCTCTGAGAGGACTATGAGTAGAACCTTCTCCCTTACCTCTAATTCTACTCCTGCCATAGGATACACGCACCCCTGGATAGTGACTCGTAGCCTGTATAGTCTTGGGGCTTGGGACAGTCCTTGTCCAGTTTATAGCAGGTCCTAGCCCGGTTATAATTCATTGCGGGAGACACGGCTCTAGCTCCTAGCTAATAATATTATTACCGTGGATACGAGGCATCTATGTTCTTGGAGTGATGAACCAGCTATCGTTGAACCATATCGGCCTATGGTGATGATAGGATTGGCCTTTTCTGACCCATTATCTTTTCAGCCAGGTTTTCCCGTACCCTAGCTATTGTAGTGGTGGAGGGTAGCTCTTGGATCATCGAGTATAATAGTCGGAGATAATAGTGCTTATCGTATGAGACTGGTGGGCCTTGCCAGACCGGCCATGGACCACTGGGGGCCACAATATATTTAACGTAGTCTACTAGCTTGTCCTTGGACGCTCTGCGCCATGGCGTGTGTCTCTCCGAGTCTCCCTGCTTCTTCTTTATAACGAGTAGCCTGAGTGGAGCTTTTCCGGACTCGATTAGATACTGTATTTCTTCTAGAAGTGGAGCTACCTTGTTCTCTGCGAGCTCCTCCAGCTCTATCGGGGTCCTGGCCTTGGCCAGCAGGTTTATCGTTGCTCTTTGACTCCTCGCTATTAGTGGGGGCGTATCTCTACGTATTGCCATTATTCCGCGTAGCTTTATGCCCCCGTCAATGA
>JALWJI010000203.1 GCA_027081695.1 Acidilobaceae archaeon
AGTTTCTATGCTGTTCAGCTTGCTCCATTGTCCGCGATGGCTTTGGCGGAGTTCTTCTTGCTTGCTTCTCAGTTTATGGGTGGTGAATTTGACTAACGAGTTAACTATCGGTATCGTTCAGGTAGGCCGTAGGGATGATTCTTGGAGAGACTCGCTGGATATGATTCTTTCATTATTAGATAGTATTAGAGATCTTTCTGGTGTTGATGTATTGTTTTTTCCAGAGAACTGGTTGTCTAGAAAACCCATGTTCTTAGAAGATTATTATTATGTAGGAGATATACTGTCTAGGTACGCTCCGATAGTATTCGTTGGTTTATCATATGTGTGGGTCGAGAGAAAGGTTCTCAGCCTCGGCATAGCTTCTCTAAATGGTAAACAACGTGTTGTCTGCGAGAAGATTTTTCCCTCGAGGGCCGTTGGCGAGAGAGACCTTATTGTTAGTGGGAAATACCATCCTCCCATACAAATAGATGGGTTCTGGAAAGTTGGATGCGTTGCATGTGTTGATATATTTTATCCGGAAACTAGTAGATTACTTGTCGTTGATGGAGCTAATATTATCTATAATCCAGCGTCGATACCCCTTGATAGAATAGATCTGTGGCACTCTGTGCTAAAGACTAGGGCCTCCGAAAACATTGTGTATGCGATTGGTGTTAATGGTGTAGGAAATGTTTATCCTGATGGAAGGTTAACGCCTGGACAGAGCATCATAATATCACCAGGCTCGAAAAAAGTAGAGGTCGCTGGATCTTCATCCACAGTATACATCACTAGTCTCGATAAATCTGAGATCCTGGAGCAGAGGAGAAGATGGGCTTTCTATGATGATCTAGTAAACAAGCTATCTCATATCTATAGGGATCTTCGAGACACATTGATTAACGAATGAAGTATAATTCCCTTTGTCTTAGACTCATATTCGTTAATGGTGAGGAGATATGGCGAAAGCCAAGCTACTGGATAAGATTAAGCCTGAGAGCCAAGGCCAGAAAACATTACTCGAAGCCCTACTGGATACAAACAAAGAAATAGTCGGTGTCTTCGGGCCTACTGGCACGGGAAAAAGCCTCTTATCGGTTATCACTGGTCTAAGCCTTGTTCAGGAAGGAAAATATGAGAGGCTTGTCATAAGTAAGCCTGTGGAATCATTGAGATCTACCGACAATAGCGGGTCACGATACGATATAGATGCTTATCGCAGAATTATAATCGATTACCTTAAGGACTTGGTCGTGTCTGTTGATCCCGAGAGTACCAGGATTATAGATGAATTCGTGTCTTTGGAAAAAATCATTATAGCCAGCCCATATCATATACGGGGACGTTCATTCGATTCAGCATATGTTGTGTTAGACGATGTCCAGAACTTGGATCCGGAAGTAATTGTCGAGGTTATAACAAGGCTAGGTCGTTCAAGTAAACTAGTGATTGCAGGCGATCCCGTGTTCCAAGCACATAATCCACAGAACGGCGCAGTCCTAGCACGAAATATCCTTAAGGGCGAGGAGAGCGGTGCAGTAGTAGTTGATCTTGGACTCAACGATATAGTGAGGCCTGGTGCTCGTAGAGGAGTTAGATTACTCTTAGAGCTGCTTATGAGAAAACGTGCTCTGGACGATATCGAGTCAAGGATAATTGACTCTTTCAGAATCCATGCACCCGACGCTGATATAATCACAGTAGTAAACCTAATTGATGCAAAAAAGACTTATGGAATTAATCAGGAACATGTACCCGATGCTCTTGTAATTGTTAAACCTGGCCATCTGGGCCGAACTATTGGGACTCAAGGTAAAAGAATAGAATCTGTTGAAGAAGATACCGGGTTAAACCTTCGCGCCGTTGAACTCTCGCTGGACTTTAAAGTATACTTTAGAGCTATACATCCTGTTTCTTGGATTCATAAGCATATTCTGCGAACAGATATAGCTGGTAGTGATATTGTTGTCGTCGTTAAGAAAGGAGAATTAGGTCCTATGGTTGGTCAGAAAGGATACTATGCTAAGTTTATGGAGTACTTCTTTAGGAAAGTATTCAATTCGGGCTTGATAATATATGAGTCCGAAGACGAGTCTAAGCCTGGAAAGAAGCGAAGAAAGAAGTGACAATAGCGAGGTATTATAATCTTATCTCTCATGTTTCCTGATATTCTTGACTCTCTTTCCTATTGTGCCTTAGTCTTCTTCTTCGAATACTTCGACAATTATTCTCGCTTTTACTTTGTCTCTTGAGAACGGCGGCAGGTCGCTACCTAGATCGACAGCGAATACGACGTTATTGCCTAGATCGTCTGTGAATCTGATCTCTGCGACATATGTAGGTTTAGGTCCTCCTTCTTCTATTATCTTCATCATGGCTTCGTAGATTCTTGAGAAGGCCATCTGCATGGCTATGGGGTTACTTAGATCTTCTGGTTTTAATGATATTGCAGCTATGTTCTTCATTACTCGTCCTATGCGTGCTTCTCCTTGGAACTCTTTTTTTATTCCTTCGTCCATTCTTGTTCTCCCTTTCATGAGTGTGGTGGTTTTTACATTATTATTCTATTATGAACTATTGGTTGAGCTGAGACTAATACTTATCACATAGTGGTTTTACTCTACTTTCTGGGTGTGGGAAGGGTTGGCTACCAGACTCTCACGTGTAAATCCGGAACTGGTTGAGAGACTCAAGAAGATAGAAGAGAAGTGGCAAGAGGAGTGGCAGAAGCATAAAGTCTACGAGGCTGATCCAGACGAGTCAAAAAAGAAGTTCTTCGTAACATTCCCGTATCCATATGTAAACGCGTTCCCTCACCTAGGGAGCGCGTTTACTGTTCTTAGGGTTGATGTTACGGCTCGTTACAAACGTATGAGAGGATATAATGTTCTCTTCCCGCAGGGCTGGCATGCGACTGGAGGCCCTATCGTTGCAAACGCTCTTCGTCTTAGGGAAGGAGACGAGAAGATTAGACGACTTCTTTTAATGATGGGTGTTCCTGAGAGTGATATAGATAAATTTACTGATCCAGCGGAATGGGTTCGATATTTCTCTAAGGGATGGAAGAGAGATCTCTCCCGTTATGGAATGAGTATTGATTGGAGGAGAGAATTCTATACTACTATGCTGAACCCATACTATAGTAAGTTTATCGAGTGGCAGTACTACAAGCTTAAGGAGAAGGGGCTGGTTGCTAAAGGAGAGCATCCTGTTGTTTGGTGTCCCCGCGAGAAAAAAGTTGTAGGAGATCATGACCGCCCAGACGAGTACGCAGGCATTAGTCCTGTTGAGGCTGTTATTATCAAGTTTAAAGACGTGGATGGATACGTGTATCCTGCGCTTACCTATAGGCCGGAAACAGTGTTTGGAGTTACGAATATCTGGGTTAATCCGGATGCAGAGTATCTTATTGCTGAAGTTGATGGAGAGACCTGGTATATAAGTGAGTATATGGCTAGGGAGCTAGCCGATCAGAAGCATGATGTAAAGATACTTGGAAGAGTTTCTGGCAGAGAACTTATTGGTAGAACAGTTAAGTCACCTGTCCTGGATAAATGGGTTCCAGTACTTCCCGCTAGCTTCGTCGACCCAGATATAGGTACAGGTATAGTTATGAGTGTGCCGGCTCATGCTCCGTTTGATCTCGTGGCATTAGAGGATCTAAAGAAGTCTCCGGAGATTCTTGAGGAATTCGGTATAGATCCCTCTATTGTAGCCTCTCTAGAACCTATCCCGCTGATTAAGGTTGAGGGCTATTCACGTGTTCCTGCAAGAGATGCTGTTAAGAAATATGGTATTGTTAGCCAGAAGGACAAGGAGAAGCTCGATAAAGCTACTAAAGAGATCTATACAGTGGAGTTCCACAAAGGTATACTCTTAGATATAACTGGGAGATGGTCCGGTAAACTTGTCTCTGAAGCTAAGGATGACATAATTAGTTGGCTTGTCGAAGAGAGACTAGCTCTGCGAATCTATACGCTTCCAGAAAGAGTATATTGTAGGTGCGGCGCTAGAACCCATGTTAAACTCGTGTCAAACCAATGGTTCCTACTCTATAGCAATAAGAAATGGAAAGAGCTTGCTCACAAAGCCGTAGACATGATGAACTTCTATCCTGAACAAGCAAGAGAATGGTTCCACAGGATCATCGACTGGTATAAGGACTGGGCATTTACACATCAGCGAGAACTAGGCACGCCTCTTCCCTGGGATCCTGACTGGGTTGTTGAGAGCCTCTCAGACTCCACAATATATATGGCTTATTATACTGTCGCCAAGTATCTCCAGCATCCAGAAATATACGGTATTAAGCCCGATCAATTAATCCCTGAAGTATTTGACTATATCTTCCTAGGGCGAGGAGACCCAAAAACAGTGTCGGAGAAATCAGGTATACCCGTTCATCTGCTAGAGACAATGCGGAGAGAATTCACTTACTGGTACCCTGTCGACCTTCGGATTAGCGGAAAGGATTTAATGCAGAACCATCTCGTGTTCTTCATATTCCATCATACCGCGATATTCCCTGAATCCTACTGGCCTCGTGGAATAGGTCTTAACGGATGGGTGCTTGTACGCGGAGAAAAGATGTCGAAGAGCAAGGGGAACTTCATACTACTACGCGATGCCCTGGAAGCATGGGGCGCAGATGCTACAAGATGGGCTGAGACACTTGCAGGTGCTGATCCGGGACTAGATGATGCTAATTTCGAGCCCGAAGTCGCAGACAATGCCGTAGAGGAGCTGATCAGCTGGATGAATTATGCTATAAACAATTACGGAAAGGGAAGAGACGAAAGAACTCCTATTGATGAATGGTTCGAGAGCGTCCTTAATAGAACGATAATTAAAGTAACAGAATTAATGGATCAGACAAAGTATAAGACTGCTCTAGTAGAGGGATACTATAATCTACAGTCACAGTTTAAATGGTATCTCAGAAGGGCTGGATCTCCATACAAAGAACTCCTTAAGCGGTTCATCGAGGTTCAGACTCTCCTTATCGCCCCATTTGCACCCCATGTAGCCGAAGAAATATGGCATGCTATAGGTAAAGAAACATTTATTGTTCTTGAGAAATGGCCTGAGCCAGATCCTAGCAAGATTAACGAGGATCTGGAGAAGGCTGAGATGATTGTCCAGAGTCTTCTCGAAGACGTGAAAGAAATACTAAGACTGGTAAAACATGCTAGGCAAATCTATATTGTTGTCGCCGACGATTGGAAATATGATCTACTCAACAAGGTAAAGAACTATCGAGACTCCGGTATGAAGTTAAGGGATGCTGTAAGAAATGCTATTAGAGAAATCGAGGTGCCGAACAAGAAGCTTATTGGTAAAATAATTCAGTTAATTACTCGGAATCCAGAAATCCTGACTAGGTTTGTAGATAGAGATACTGAGTTAAACGTAATAGAATCTGCTAAAGATTTCCTAAAAAGAGAACTGGGAATAGAGGTAGTCGTGTTAATGGAAAAAGACGCTAAAGACATTCCTAAGAGTTCTCTTGCGATGCCTGCGAAACCCGCGATTTATGTTGAGACAGGTGATTAGGATGAGTGCTGGAAAGCTTGTGCCAATAGCCGATGGACATTGTCATACAAACCCTGTTAGAGGTATGGGCGCCGAAAAAGTAGCTGAGCGGTTTCGTGCTCAGGGAGGATGGTTTATTGCGCTTGTGGCGCTGTCACCGTGGGCCTATAGTATAGAGTTTACTGGTCTGGATTCATATAAGGAAATGATAGAGATACATATCAGAGAATGTATGAATGCTAGTAAAGCAGGTCTCGAGACAGCTTGTCTCGCAGGCTTTCATCCTGCCGATGTAGATAAGTTAATAGACAAGTATAGAATGAAGCCTATCGAGGTGCTTGAGCTTGGTAAAAACGTGCTAGAATATGTTGCTTCCTTGTGTGATGAGGGGGTTCTTGATGGTATAGGCGAGGTGGGGAGACAGCATTATAAGACGTTTAGTTATAGGGCTGTTATTTCTCAGTACCTCATGGAGTATGCCTTAGAGCTTGCCCGTGATCATGGTTGCGTGGTTCATCTCCATTTAGAGCAAGAGGGTGAAACGACGCTTAGACTGGTTGATATGCCGGTTACGAAGATAGGATTATCTTCTGAAGCGAAGAGACGAATAGTTTTCCACCACTCGAAGCCGAGTCTTGCTCTTCTAGCCAGTAGGTATGGTTATAGCAGTACCGTTCCCGGCACTCCTCAGTTAACTACAAGGGTACTGGGGAAAATTGAGCCGGTGTTCGTTCTTGAAAGCGATTTTATCGATGATCCGGCTAGGCCTGGAGCAGTAGTTTATCCATGGATAATGGCTGATACTGTGCAGAGGCTTGTTGCTCATCGTTCGGTAGATGAAGAATACCTGTATAGAATTAATGTTGATAACGTCGAGAAGATCTATGGCGTAGTTTATCGGGGCTAGTAAGACTCTTAGAACATTACGACTCTGAGCACTTCTTTTTCGTCTAGCTTCTCTGCAATCATATAGCTGTGGGATACTTCTCTCAGCACAGGATTGTCTCCTTGTATCATTACAGTGTGCAGTCTGAATCCTCCTCTTGATATGATTCCTTTTAAGATGTGTTTTGATAGTTTGTCTTCCCCGTCAGTGATTAGTACAACGTCTGAGACTCCTTTGACAGAGGAGGATATGAGGTCAGATGATGCTGTAGCCAGTGCTTTTACTATGTCTGTCCCGCCTCCTGCTTTTACGGTGCCTAGGTATTTTATTAGATCAATTGCCTTGCGTTGATACATTGTGTATGGGATGTTGATTCTATCATATACTATGGAGTCGAAGAACCTAGCATAGAAGTTCCTGCCCTGGCCCCGAGACTTGATAAATAATGCTAGAGCCACTGCTCTAGCCCAGTCCATTTTGGTACCTGACATGCTTCCGCTTTTATCCAGGAGAACATATATGGAGCCGTGGGATCCCGGTAGTTCTTTTCGGTAGAGTAGGAGGCGTGAGTTTACAAGCTCTACTAGGAATAGGATCTCTGGAAATGCTAGTCTGGAGGGATGTACTCGTTCTAGATCTCCCCCTATTTCTAGACTCGTTATCCATCCTCTCGAGGCCCTTACAGTACGTCTTGTAGATATTTTCGATACCTCGATGCTTCTGAGTAGTTCGAGTATCTTTGCTATGTCTGTGTTCCTAGCGAGCTCTAGAATTTCTTCAAGTACATTTTCGAATTGTAGTGTTGATGCTCTTCCTGCCCCCGTTTTTGCTAGAAGTTGTTTAATATTGGAGGCATTTCTTGCTATCTTTGATGTATTCATCATTGCTCTTGAAACGGCTTCTTTCAGCTTCTCTTTTTCACTGGTACTTCTTTCCCTTGAGCTTTTACGTGGCATTGAGAGCTCTCGTATGAGTCGTTCTAGGAATACGCTTGCTGCAATGGTGCTTATTGTCTTGTCGGCTACTGTGAGGGGTTTTACTTTCCATATTGCTGGTTCTCTGAGCATTGCTTGGAGTATTGAATACTGTTCTATGTATGGTTCTGGGATATTTCTACGTAGTCTAGGATAGGGGAGATAGAAAGTATAGAATAGATCCGCGGCAAATTGCTGGTTCATAAGGTTGTGTCTTATTTTCTTTTTTCCCAGTAGTTTTATCGTATAGTGGAGTACTTGTTCTCCTCTGTATTCATATACAATGTCTGTTGTTATTCCTTCGATTAGGCTTTGTATTTCCACTATTTGTCCCCGTAGCTTCTTATGATTAACATAATTATGATTGTCCGGCCTGCTTACATGTTTAGCTTCATCATAACGAGGTTTATGAGGTTATCTATTTCTTCTAGAAGCTCTGTAGCTGACGTTATTACTTTCTCGTCTTCTATATCCGATGCTAGTGCTTTTACTTTTTCTTTTAGTGATTTGAGAGTTCTATAGTAGTCTATGAGTCGTGGATCGAATGACTGTAGTTTGTTTATTTCTGTTGCCATGGTTTCGAGGCTGGCTTGGAGATCTTCGAATTCTCTGAGGACTCTGTCACTTGTTTTTAGTTCTTCGAATAATATTATCTTTATTTTTTCGAATTCCTCGGGATCACGTGGCACTGTATACTTGAGGACGTAAAGGTCGTCCAATGTGGCAGTTTTTCTACCATGTATTAATGCGTGGGCTGCGATTGCTTTGAGGATTTTTCCTTTTCTTCTATCTGTTATATGTAGGCCTTTTTCTTCGAGTGCTAGGTATAGTTTGATTAGCTTGTTCTTTATTGGTTGTATATTTATATCGTATATCTTCTTGCTGTAGTCTTCTAGTTCTTTTATGCTTATGAGAGGTGTTGGCGACGTGTAGCCGTTTTTCTCTATTAACCATGCCTTGTCTAGTAAAGTGTCCCAGTATTCTGAGTCTAATGGGTTTACTATGTGTCTGTAGAGGAATCTATCGTAGAGTGCTTCTAGTTCTGGTTCTGTTGGAGTTGTGTTTGATGCTCCTATGATTGTCCAGATGTTTGTTTTGATTTCTCCGTATCCATCGTATACTATTCTTTCCTGCATGACGCTTAGTAGAGAGTTTAATACTGCGCTGTTTGCGTTGAATATCTCGTCTAGGAATGCTATTTCTGCTTCTGGGAGTTTGCCACGTGTTATACGCTTGTATCGTCCTTCTTTTAGGGCGTTGATGTCTATTGGGCCTAGTAGTTCGCTTGGCTCTGTGAATTTCGTTAGTAGATATTTGAAGTATTTTGCGTCTATTAGGCTGGCTAGTCTTCTTGCTAGGGCACTTTTTCCTGTTCCTGGCTCCCCTATGAGTAGGACGTGTTCTTTAGTTATGACTCCCATTACTAGTAGAAGTGCTTCTTCTCTTCTTCCTACGAATGGTTCTGCGAGATTGTTTATGAGTTCTTGTAGTCTTGTTGTCTGATTCTGCAACTTGTTCCCCCTTCAAGTCTTAAACGTTTCAAAGTTAATGATATTATGCAGG
>JALWJI010000204.1 GCA_027081695.1 Acidilobaceae archaeon
GGTATAGAAAGCAGTGTGATCGTAGAAGGCTCCGTGAGACGTGATAAGAGAGCCCCTGGAGGCGTAGAGATACGGGCTAAAACGATTAACTTGGTGCATAAGGCTGAGGAGTTCCCTATTAAGGGGGGTGAAGGCATAGATTTTCTCCTAGATAATAGGCATCTATGGATAAGGAGCCGGCGTTTGACAGCAGTATGGAGACTCAGGCAGAATATGTTTAATGCATTTAGAGAATTCTTCCAGAAGGAAGGATACTTTGAAGTAAGCCCACCTATGCTCACACAAGCCGCTGTTGAGGGAGGTGCAACACTGTTCAAAGTGGACTTCTTCGGTAAACCAGCCTACCTTACTCAGAGCGCCCAGTTCTATCTCGAAGTAATGATATTTAGCTTGGAGAAAGTATGGACCCTTGCGCCTAGCTTTAGAGCTGAGAGGAGCAGGACACGACGTCATCTCTACGAATACTGGCATCTCGAGGCCGAGGCGGCATGGTCTAGGATGGATGATATGATGGATCTTGTCTCGAGACTCGTCGCCTATACCGTTAATAGAGTACTAGACACTTCTCTAGAAGAACTCTCGATCCTCGGCAGGAATACTGATCTGCTTGAGCCTGCAAGGAAGCCTACATATCCTAGGATAACATATGAAGAGGCTATAGATATCCTCAAGCGGAAAGGTGTAGATATTAAATACGGCGATGATCTTGGTGCAGATGAAGAGCGTGTACTTACATCAGAATTCGAGACACCATTCTATATAACTCACTTCCCGCTTGAGCTTAAATCATTCTATATGAAGGAGGATGAGGATAATCCAGGCCTAGCTCTCGCGTTTGACCTACTTGCTCCTGAAGGAATCGGAGAAATTGTTGGCGGTAGTGAGAGAGAGGATGACTACAATAAGTTAAAAGATCGTATTATAACCAGGGGCTACAATGTGGAAGACTATAATTGGTATCTGGATTTACGGCGCTATGGAAGTGTCCCGCACAGTGGGTTTGGTCTGGGAGTTGAGAGACTGATTATGTGGATAGCCGGCCTAGACCATATTAGGGACACGATACCATTCCCGAGGTTTAGGGATAGAATATATCCATAGGAGGTCAGTGACGCCAACCATCCTCATCTGTTTTTGTCTCAGTTCCGGGTTCGTCCTCATCCCTCCCAGGTTAGTGATTGATAATTGTTATAGTGATATTTCTATGATTGACTTGACAATGTATCGATTGAAGATTTATATTTCTAGTCGATATAATCCTCGACTTAGTGATATACGTTGAGACGTGAAGAATGTGCTGTTGAAACAATAAAGTTAGAGAAAACCTATAAAAACGGTGTAAAAGCGCTAAAAGGAGTTTCGTTCTGCATACGGGTAGGAGAAATATTCTCGCTACTTGGTCCAAATGGAGCAGGTAAAACTACCACCGTAAAGATACTATCCACACTGATTAAGCCCAGTGGAGGAACAGCTTATGTTGGAGGTTATAATGTAGTCGAGGAAAGTTCAAAAGTCAGAAAAATAATTGGAATAGTGCCACAAGATCTCACAGCAGACGATGAGATGACTGGATACGACAACGTATACGTTCAAGCACGACTCCATGGGCTCTCGAGAAACGAGGCAAAGAAGAAAACAGAGGAGGTCCTCGAATTCATGGGCCTCCTAGAGGCGGCAAATAGAAAAGCACGAACGTATAGTGGTGGTATGAGAAAGCGTCTCGAAATAGCTATGAGCCTCGTTCACAGCCCCCGGCTCCTTTTCCTAGATGAGCCAACGCTAGGGCTAGATGTCCAGAGTAGACGTCATTTATGGGATCTAATAAGGAAACTGAAGATGGAGGGAACGACGATCTTGCTTACGACACATTACATGGAAGAAGCCGACGCATTATCAGATAGAATAGCCATCATCGATCTAGGTAAGGTCGTTGCTCTTGGTTCTCCAGAGGAGCTCAAAGCGCGATTAGGTGGAGATAGGATCTATATCAAACCTGTACTAAATCAAGATCTTATATCGATAAAGGAGAGGCTTGAACGCAAAGGATACGAAGTATCTATTCTTAATGGAGAAGTCATAGTAAAAGTAAAGAAAGCCGAGGATTCCTTGTTTGATATAATAAATCTTCTTAGAGACTCTAAGATATCTTCCTTACGGATATCCAAGCCTAACCTCGAAGACGTGTTTCTAGAACTCACAGGAAGAAAGCTTAGGGATGAGGAGCCCTTGGATAGTTTCAGATATAGGATTCATAGTATGAGGGTGAGGAGATAATGATGAGAGCCACACTTGTACTACTCGTTAGAGAACTAAAGAAATGGTTTGGTAGAAAACCAGTCCTAGTTATGAGCCTTCTCACACCTGTGCTCTGGATAGCATTATTTGGAAAAAGCCTTAATCTAACCAATATGCTAATGCCACCAGGATCCCTTGAGGGGATAAGCCCTGAAATGATGAAGATCCTTGAAGAAATGGTTACTGCCAGACTAATAGAGCTGTTCGGCACAACAGACTACTTCACATATATTAGTAGCGGCATGCTTGTCGTGTTCGCGGTCTTCCAAGGAATGTTCAGTGGTATAAGCATAATATTCGATAAACGCCTCGGATACATGGATAGACTACTAGTAGCACCTATACCTAGGTTAAGCATCTGGCTCTCGAAAATACTAGCTGTAGCTGTAAGGGTTACACTATTATCCTTACTACTATTAGCCGTATCACTTTTACTGGGAATGAACCTCAAAGAAGGAATAGGAGTCATAGACCTATTAGCGTCATGGAGCTACATAGTGCTACTAGCAATGACCATAGCATCGCTCTATGCTCTCCTAAGTTTCTATGCGGATAACCAAGAAATAGTATTCGCGGCAGGAAACCTTCTTAACCTACCATTAATGTTCACCAGTAGCGCCATGTTCCCTGTCGAACAAATGCCGGATTGGCTCCAGAAATTAGCAAGCGCTAACCCAGTGACGTTTGCTGCGGATCTAGTTAGATATCATCTCATAGGCAGGCCTGTAGGAGACTATACTGCCGAGCTAGTAAAACTAGTTGTAATAGCATTAGTTATGCTAGTAGTCAGTGGTTGGGCTAGTTTGAGATGGATGAATAATAGATAGAAACGCATCCTTTCCCATAACCTAGACTAACTCTATAGCTATAGCCGCCGCGCCGCCAAGCCCATGGCATATCGCCGCTATTCCCTTCCTTCCTCCATGCCTCTCTAAGACGTTTATTAACTCGAGAGTTATCCTCGCTCCACTCATGCCGAGTGGATGTCCCAGCGCTATAGCTCCACCATGTACATTCATCTTTTCATATGGCACGCCTAGATACTTGTGGAGAAGGAAGCTATTGACTGCGAAAGCTTCATTGTTCTCCCAGTAGTCGACGTCTTCTGGTTTCCAGCCTAGCTCTCGGAGGAGAGCCTTAACGGCTTCTATAGGCGCATATGGGAACCTGGTAGGCTTTACAGCAGCGTAGGACCAGCCAAGTATTCTGGCTTTGGGCTTGAGACCTAGTTCCTCTACGATATCTTTTGACGCAACCAATAACGATGCCGCTCCATCGCTAAGCTGGCTACTTGTCGCCGCTGTATGATATCCGTTAGGCTTGAATGCTGGTTTTAGACTCTTTATCTTCTCTAGAGACGTGTCTCTTCGTATTCCCTCGTCTATTTCTAGGAGTGTTTTGCCCCCAACCTCTACTGGTACAACATAGTGTTTGAATACACCTTCATCCCATGCCTTCGCGGCTCTTCTGTGGCTTTCATATCCTATCCAGTCTAATTCCTCTTTTGTGGCTCCGTGCTCTTCTGCTGTCTCGTCTGCTTCTTCACCCATAACCATCTGGTTTAGGGGATCGTATAGGCCTTCGTGTACCATTGCATCTCTCACAGGTAGGTATCCCTTGTATACTAGTTTTACTCCCCATCTAATTCCGGAAGTTATAATAAACGGTGCTTGACTCATAGACTCCATTCCGCCTGCTAAGACAAGGTTATATGCCCCGCTGTGAATATACATTGCCCCTGTTATAATGGCGGACATTCCGCTTGCACAAACCATGTCTACAGTCATAGCGTCAACTCCTACTGGTAGACCTGCTTTTAACGCAACTTGTCGTGCAGTATCCATGCCTGTTCCTGCCCTTATTACATGACCGTAGACAACGAAGTCCACCAGGTCTTTTTCTATCCCTGATTTTTCGAAGAGATTATCTGCCGTGAGACTCGCTAGATCTACTGCTGGTATATCTTTTAGGCTTCTACCGAATTTACCTATCGGCGTTCTAACACCGTCTATTAAAAAAATCTCTTTGGAGAGAACATGAGCCTTTGCATTTGTCATTACTAATGCACCATGCTAGATGTATAGTTTCCCGTTCATTAAGTTTTTGAAATAAAAAGATAATAATCACTCCACATCTATCAGTGTTTAGCCTGCTCTTCATCGCTTATACTCGGTGCCGGCGATCCTCATCACTCCTCTGTTTCTAATATTCATTGCAGATAAAAACAAGTCTGAAGAACGTTAATTAGAGTAGTATTATGGAGAAAAAGGATATGGATATAGACTAGGTTTATGGCGCCACGTATACTATGTAGTACATGTATGACATGTATGGCATATAGACTAGTACTCCGGTTGTTCCCTGTACACTGTAGCCCCATATTATTGACGGATATGATCCTGTTATTGGAACAAGTACCAGGTAGTAGCCTGACGCGGTGCTTGATGCATTGAATGCTACTAGCACTCTCTTTACTGTCAAAGGTGAGAGCGATGGGTTGAATATTGTTACTGTAAGGTCTTCTGGGCTTCCACCCGATAATGGTATGACTATTGGGTCTGATAGCGTTGCTGAACCCATTTGCTGGCTCCATATAGTTGTTACTTTTATCTTTACACTATCGGAGTTCATGTATACCATGTTGTTATAGACTGTGACAGGTGATATTGTTATGAGTGGCCGGTCCTTGCCATAGCCTGTGAATACCTGATGTACTACTAGCCAGTAGGTTGACGCCTGTGGATCAATTAGAGTCGATGCGACAGGTGCTAGTATTTGGGCTGATCTTTGTGATGGCCAGTCAAAGTAGGTGAATACTCCATTTGCTCCTACGAATCTCGATAGTCCGCTGAGCTTTGCGCCTACTACGGCTGCGTCAATCCATGTTGTGTAGTTGATGTCGCCGACTCCCCAGAAGTTGTATCCTGGTCCTATTAGTCCTATGTCAAAGCTGGTTTGTGTGCTGCCCCATGATACTCTTACTTGTAGTCCTATTATTCTACCGTTGTCGTTGTCTAGTACTATTGGGAAGACTCTCCAGTCTCCTACTTCTGGCCTCCATGATTGATCTAGTGCTCCCTTATAGACATAGTTGTCATAGAATAGTCCCTGTTCTTGCCCGTACCCTATGACTGTTCTGCCAGGTTCGACGACGAATGGAACTGCGATAGTTAGCGGCACGTTTACTTTCTGGCCATTGTAGCATAGTCTTAGGTATCCCTCATATACTCCGGGCTTTGCGTCTGTTGGGACAGTTGCTGTGACATTGACTGTTCCGGTGAGTGGCGAGTATTCGGCGGAGATCCAGGACCAGTCCTCGTACTTGTAGTTTATGAATTCTACTTTTAGTGGTATTACTATGTTTGTGTTTGCTCCATAGTAGCTGTTTATGAAGAATCTTATGTCTAGTACTGGCATCATTAGGGAGCCCGAGGCGTTTATGCCGTAGTATTCTTGTAGGTATTGGAGGGCGGTCGTCTTTGTGATGTTGAATGCTTCTGCTGGATTGCCTAACTGTACGTGGAACGCGTTTCCTGCTCTTATGTCATATTGCATTCTTGCTGTCTCCCATGGTACCGGTATTCCATAATTGTTGTAGTCTATCCAGTAGCTGAGTTCTACTCCCATGTAGAAGTTGTAATAGTTGTAGTCTCCTGCTCTTCCGTATGGGTCGAAGTATCTGTATGGATAGTATACGTTTATCTCTGTTAGGTCTCCATTGAACGCGTTCTCCTGCACTGGTATGAGGAGTCTTGCTCCTGGTGGTAGCTGGCTTGCTCTTACGAATATGTAGTCTCCTACTACTGCGACGTACTTGTTGGGGAGTGGTAGGAATCCTTCTCCTGGTACGTAGAGTACTGCCATGTCTGAGTTCATTATTGAGTATAACTTATATGATGAGTCTTTTACTAGTTGTACTGTTTTTATTGTAAGGTTCTCAGGATTGTCTACGCCGTATACTGCTAGGCTTGTAGTTGATGATTCTCCAGGCTTTACCACTCCGAAGTAGAGTGCGGTGTCTGCATAGTTAGACCATAGGCTATAGAGTGTGGTGTAGTCGTAGCCTGTTATTGCCGCCATTGTTGATATGTAGTATTGTGAGACCTGTAGTGGAGCATCGCTCATCGCTATTAGTCCGCTTCCTAGTATTGTGTTTATCGCGTTAACTAGGTCGACGTGGCCTGATCCCTGGCTGAAGGGGTCATAACCTAGGTCCTTTGCCGAGGACTTTAGTATGGTCTTCACAAGTGCGGGTGGAGTCGGATATCCGTTGTCCCTTAGGGCCTGTATTAGTATTGCTACTGCTCCCGCTGTCATTGGTGTTGCTTCACTTGTGCCTCCGAATAGGTCGAAGGCGTATACTCCGTTTCCTAGACCGTCTATTACTCTTCCTACGCTCCAGGCGAAGCTACCTATGTTTACTACGTCGGGCTTGGGGTAAGCAAACTGTGTTGGTCCTCTGTCGCTCCAGCTTACTACCTGGCCGTAGCCGCCAGGTAGGTATCCGTATACTGGTCTATAGTAGAATTCTGTGCTTGCTCCTACTGTTATGACCGCTGTTGCGGCACCTGGCATTGTTACGCTTCCGAAGCCTGGTCCTCCGTTACCTGCTGCATGTACTATTACTGTTCCTGTTGTTAGTGTGATGAAGTCCTCGTAGATTGAGGTTGGATCTGCGTCGCTTGCATATCCGTTGTAGAGTAGGTAGCTGCTTCCCCAGCTGTTGCTTATTACATCTGCTTGTGTCCAGCCTGTGTATGTCCAGGTGAAGTTTGCGGGGTCTAGTAGATAGTAGCCTGATAGATAGAGTTCTGCTATTATAACGTTACCGTTCCATAGTGCTGGTGCTCCGCCTATTTTTGCTCCTGGTGCTACTCCCGTTAGGTTGTAGTAGATGTCTCCGTAGCCTAATGGTCTTGGAACCTTGCCTCTGCCTGCTATTACGTGTGCACAATATGTTCCGTGGCTGTGGAAGTCGAATACGAGGTCATAGAATACTCCTCCGCTGTGGAATCCTGGTAGAATGTATCCTGTGTTTTCCCAGTCGTTTAGCCAGTCAAATGTATAGTTTGCGGCGAATACGCTGTTTGCGTCGTTGAACGCTCCCGCTACTGCTCCAAGGCTGAAGTCGTTTACGCCGTCTCCTGTGAAGTCTCTTGCCACTATTGGATGTGTATAGTTGAAGGGTGTTTCATCGGCGAAGCTAAAGTCTAGTAGCGCTGGGTCTGGCGGTGAAGCCATGTAGCCGAGATCGTATAGAGCTAGGAGGAAGTAGTAGTATACTGTTGAAAGGTCAGCATATGCAGCGTCGAAGACTCCGTCCCCGTTGTAGTCGACCATTATTGTTGGTACTAGGTACCATACGAAGAAGGAGCCAACGTAGAGGTTCTGGCTTATTAGACCAAAGTATACGGTCGAATTTGCTGTTATTTCTCCTGGTACTTTGAATGTCTGGTTAAGGACTGGCTCCATATAGTATGTAAAGGTTCCCGAGTATAAGTCAGCCACGTATACTAGCATTGAGTCGATTAGATATAATCCACCGTCGTATCCGTCGTAGAATATTACACCATTATAGCTTCCATAGGGGAGGACTGTTATCGTAGAGTTTGCTTCGTCATAATATGTTGGATTTATGGTTAGTACGAGTCCTACTTCGTCTGCATCGAATAGGAGTGGTCTACCGAATGCGTCTCTTGCTAGTGCTTCTTCTCCGAGGTCTGTTTCTCCCATGTCTATTCCTGTGTCTACTACTGCTACTTTTACTCCTGAACCGTTGTATCCTAGTGACCATGCGTATGTTGCTCCCATTATTTCGACTGCTCCGTATATGTTGGGTTCGAATCCTCCAGTAAATTCTGTTGTTTCGAAGGATAAATCACTTCTAACGCTGGGTACTGGCATCTGCCTGTCTGCTGAAATATAGGTTACATAGGGAAGCATTGCTAGTTCCTCGACTTGGCTCTTGTCAGCCCATGCTATGAGCATTCCTGAGTTAGCGTTCTCGAACTTTACTCCGCTCGCTACAGTTACTACGTTCTTGATAGCATTGATGGCTTCCTCTCCACCCTGGAAGAATACGACTATCCTGGCCTTTCCATCTATTGGGCTTGGTAGCTTCGTGGCTACAAGCGACTTTACGGTGTCTAGCGGAGCAACTATATTGTCTGGTAGTGGAAGTAGTGTTTCCCTATTATACGCATCTTCTGTTAAAAGATAGGGGTCTACCTTGTTTTTCCACGAGTCTTTAGCTGTTGGAAGGCTCTGGGTGCTAGGAACTGGTGTTGGAGATGCTCCTGGCATAGGTAGTGCATATGATACCGTGCTAGCAAGCATCACGACAACGAGTAGTAGCGCCGCTAGTGCCTGATAACGTGAACCCACTGTTCATACACCCACAAACAAGACTCATAATAATACACCCGTGTGAACCCCCTTATAAAACTACAAGCATATATCGACAATGCAACAAATAAGAAGAATCCCGATACTAAGAACACAACTAACGGAGACATACCCAGGGCCCGTAGCCTAGCCAGGATAGGGCGCCGGCCTCCGGAGCCGGAGGTCCCGGGTTCAAATCCCGGCGGGCCCGCCACATACACCTCTTAACTATCAGGCACGAGCTGGAGAACAT
>JALWJI010000205.1 GCA_027081695.1 Acidilobaceae archaeon
TCTACTACTATTTTAACGGGTGTAGAGGATTGGGCTGTGAGCAGGCGGAGCTCGTGGTCCTATTCGAGACGATCGAGGAGAAGATAGAGTACATGTGCGGAGAAAAGATAAAGCCCGAGTGCTACAATGTAATAAGAAGAATACTAAACGACCTACGAGAATACGGCAAAGAATACATACGAACCAAATACGGAATATAGAACTGGTGTAGATATTTGAGAAAGACACGGAGAAAAATAAAGCTGAAAGAACTAGTATTACTTGCACTTTCTATGCTAGGTGGAGAAGCTAACGCTACCAAGCTACAGAAAGCTACGTTTGTTCTTGCACAAGAACTCTCAAGACTGGGATTCGAGGTTCCCAAAGTGTTTAAGCCTCATTACTATGGTCCATACAGTTTAGAAGTTGAAGAAATGGCTGAAAAACTCTATGATGAGGGATATATTGAGGAAAGACGAAAACTTTGGAATGGTCATGAGAAAATATACAGGCTTAGAAAAAAGACGCCTGTTATAGAGAAATATAGAGTTATACTTAGAGACGAATGGGACACTATTGAGAAAAAGATAAGATCTATTGCAGAGATGCAAGGCGACGACCTACTAGAATGGATATATAATGAGTATCCAGAGTGGGCTAAAGAATCTAAAATAGCAGCACCAAAGAATCGTATGTTATTTATGGCTATGAAAGTAATGAATAGAGCAAACCGATATGATATTGAACTTTTAGAAAGAGAATACTATAATGACAAGGGATTCGAAGTCGTTGATCTTGGCACGATGGAGCTTGATATAGGGAAATGGTATGAGATAGCACCAGGGATACGCGTTAAATTTGATGGAAAACGCCCTCATCATCTTATCGTCGAGATTTCCGGCTCTTACGAGGACGAAGCTTAACCTTATATTTTTTCGGTGGCTTGCCAAAATAAGTTGGTAACTTATCAATAAACTGGAAATCGACTTCTAGAATGTTATTTTCCAGCTTGGGGTGTTCATATAATATTCCTCTAAACGTTTCTGTCCTAACGATTTCGCATGGTTTCACTTTCATATATGCCTTCTGAGTCCCTACTTGCTTTAACCTACTTATAACGCTTAATAAAAACCTCACTACAACATATTCTTTTAAGGTCATGATGCTTGTCCCTCTTTTTGGCGGAGCTTATGTTATTAGGCATCGTGCTATGCAACGACCCTTATCCGTCAAACGAACAATATTTCTACGATCAGTAGGTTCTACTACTATTAGCCCTTCCTTCTCTAGTATATTCCTGTATCTTTTAATTGTATGAAAATTCGTTTTGAGAAACTCTGCAAGATCGCTTGTGCTTGGTTCTCTACCCATTTGCTCGAACGCATGTACTGCTCTTAGAAATTGTAAAGCAAATGATATAGCGAATTCGGCTCCTCGCATATGAACACCATATATAGATTTCATATCGTAAAAAATTTAAGGTTCCTGTGAACTACTGAACATATGAACAGAAATTGGTGATGAGAGATGGCAGAGGATCAATATTCAAATGTCGAATATCCCGTTAACACTTTGTTAACAGGTTTACAAAGTGTTAACAAGGAGAGATGGTGCATAGAGAGAAGCCGAGAAACGAGAACAGTAGGCTTCCGAGTAGCAAGGCTTGCTAAAACTATATATGACGAGATCCTTACAGATTTTGACAAAGAACTTATAAAGTACATGGTAGAGGGTTCAATATACTCTTTGGCCAAACAGCATCTCGAACACCTTCCATGCGAGGAAATAATCTCTAAACGACTAACTGCCATTGCAAACATAATTACTGGTCATGGTACCATCGTATTTAATATTAACATTAATAGTAATGTGGCTGAAGCGAAGTCCAAGGCAAGTGTTAGGGTCGATCTTGAACCAATAGTTAGACTTGTTGAGCGGTTGTACGAGCTACGTAAGCCTCTACCGCCTACGCAGAGGAAGCTAGTAGAGGAGCTCTACCATGCTGTTAGAAAATTGAACTAGGTGGTTTTTCATGGCGTGGCAGGGTTTGGAGCCGTGGCAGGCTATAATAGCTGGGCTCTTCCTTGGCTTCATAGTGGCGGCTCTGGTGAATCGTGTCCTTGTAGGGTATTGGAACTTTCTCAGGGCACCTAGGACTGGATACTACTATGTTAGATGGTTGATTGGACTTATCGCTGGCTGGATAGCACTATACTATTCCACGCTACTACTTGTTCGCGATGAGTTGCCTGAGGAGTGTCATAGAGACGTGTGGGGTCCCTGGTTCTACGTGTTCATAGCGGTTTCCGCCGGGGTTATACTCGTGATATACAAGCTCCACGCTGTCAACGTGGATAAGGTCGATTGGTGCGCCCACTGCCGTGAACAGCGGTCAAGATAAGCAGTAGGACGATGATCAGTCCTAGCCCGCCTATGGCCGCGTCCGTATTTTCTATTAGTTTTTTCTGGACCGCTATGAGCACTCCTACAGCTAATACCAGCCACAATATGAAGACAGTTCTTACACTCATCCCGGTACTCGCCCCCAACAATATGACAGTACGACCTAAGCGTTCATTTGTTCTTATGTGCATGCGTTAGATTTATTAATCTCTTCTGAACTCATGAATACATGAACATGTGTTCAGAAAAAGGTGAGATGCAGATGGGTCGGTATGGTAGGCCGGTTATCGGCTGGGATACCTGGAAGCGGGCTCGTAGCTGGGCTTTACTCTTTGGCAGAGACGGGAGCCAGCTAGCAGAGCTCGGACTCAGACTACTCAACGCTCTCCTAGACCTAGGCTATGTTCCACCAGAACTAATCGCGGTACTAGAACTCCGAGACAAAGAGCTAGCAGAAGAACTCGCCAAGCTAGTACAGGCAGCAAGACACCTATCAGAAGAGCGTGTTGTTGCCCGAGGGTGATTGAGTGATGGCTCAGGTCCAGGAACAGGCTGTGGAGAGGGTTAGGATTAGTGAGGTCTTGTCTGGGCTGAGTAGTGTTGTTAGGCGTGCTGAGGAGAGGAAGCGAGAGTATCAGGAGACCTATGCCAGGATACTGAAGCTAGTGGGCGAGCTTGCCAGGGAACTAGACTGTACCAGGATGATGCTGGGCGGAGTAGTGTTCGAGACCATACATGACATGTCAAGCGTGGACCCTGACTGCGTCGACATGTACCTAGAGGAAGGATATAGCAGTGAGAAGGCAGAGGAAAAATGCGCCCCTATCAGGATAATAGCCAAGAGACTAGAAGAACTAGGCATACACGACACAAAAATACTAGAACGGCTAGAGAACGCACTATACAATATTCTAAACATAGCAAGGCTAGTAAGCAGAGCCGAACAACTACAAGCCTTCCTAACACTAGAAGAGCAAACACTGGCACAACAAGCCAAACAACTCCTCATACAATGGCGAGACAAACACTGCAGGGGGTGATCTCTTATGGCTAGGCGTGGCATATCTCCGGTTATTGCCACGGTTATCATCGTTGCTGTCGCTATAGCAATTGCTGTTGCTGTGGCTGCCTGGGTCATGGGCCTCTACGGACACTACACCCAGTATGAGAGCGTGCAGGTTCTTCCTAGTACTAGTCTAAGGGCGGGTAATGGTTCCGCTATCCTGCATTTATGCCTGAAAAATGGTGGGAGTGCTACTGCCCATGTATATGGTGTGGAACTCGCGGGAAGCTCTGTTAACGTTAGCATTACTCTCCAGCCAGGAGCCATAGCCTGCCAGGACATAACATTCAATGTCAGTGTAATCCCGGGAGCAGTCTATCAAGTAGCAGTATACACCAAGGCAGGGAACACCGCATACTATACCCTAACAGCAGGGTGAACATGTGATGACGGGTGAGGCTGACTGTAGGAAGTGTATGTATTACAGAAGCATAGACGATTTGCTGGAGACTAGTCCTGTGCTTGCAGAACAGCTATTATCACTAGAGCGCGTGACTGGCGCCGAGATCCTCGGATACTGTACGAGACGGGAGAAGCCAGTATACTACTATACGGGTAAATGTAGGTTTTTCCGTGCTCGGATCGTTAAGGTTCGTCCTCTCTCAGAGTTCTTCGGAGAGGTGATGGCTAGTGGCTAGGATCGTGGTTACTAGTCTTGAGGCGTTTATGAGGGCTATGCATGCCTTGGATAATCCCAGGACCCATGTCCTTGTAACGGATGGGTTCGCTCCTGTTGAGCTGGTTCCGCGGACTACTAGTAGGCATAGGCACTATATCAAGTTCCTTGTGAACGAGGAGCAGGAGATCGCTAGGATCCTAGCCGAGGCAGAGAAACAGCGATACACCGTGATACATGGAAGCGTCCAAGAGGTGGTAGCATGAGTGCTGATCGGGATGCTCTTGTAGTAGTGTCATTCAAGCTTAGGCAGGGCCTGGCAGACTACCTAGAGCATGTGGCCATGAAGAAGGGCATAACTAAGAGCGAGCTGATACGCAGGGCATTATCCTACTATCTCAAATACGAGCTAGACGCTAGACCCATAGTCACAAGACGCCTAACAATATGGTGACCAGCTATGCTTAGCCCAGAGGAGCTTAAGCAGCGGTACATGCAGCAGTGGGAGCGGGGCAACAGGCGTGAGCGCCTTATCTATCTACTGTTGAACACGCTGCTTCCCGATGGTTTCAGGGCGGAGTTGACTGGTTTGGGTGCTGGAGAGAACAGGTATATTGACCGCAGTTATGGCTCGCTTGAAGAGGCGTTCGATATAACATTATATTATCATGGGAAGCCTTGCTGTTTCCTCGACGTAACAGGTGTGAAGAGTCCTAGGGATGCCAAGCCAAACATTGGATATTGTATAGGAGAGTGGAAGATAGAGAAGGCGAAGAAATACGGTGTTATACACCAGACATGGGCAGTGTTCGTGATAGATGACGAACTAGCCTTCCTGTTTGCCCCCGTGAAGAAATTCGATACGGTTCTGGCCAAGAAAGCGTATCTTTACAAGGATGAAAGGCCTGTGAAGTGCCTTCCAAGAGCGAGATGGCTACGTTGGAACAGGTTTAAACAATGGCTTATCCAATACGGCCCAGTGTACGCCAAACTCCTACAACAGACAACGCCCTAGAGGGTGAGCTCGTGATGGATGTGGCAATGGTTAGCGGCGTGACACTGCTTAACTATTTGAGGAAGAGACTGTTAGGTGATTGGGTCTTAGTGCTGGGAGATTCTGACTGTATAGCGAGGCTCGAAGAAACGATATATATGCCTGGAACACCGGCCAACCGAGATTTCGAGCTAATAATTGCTCCGACCAAGGATGGATTTCTCGCTCCAATCTTTATGGCCAGAAAGACCAGGAAGTTACGCGAGTTCCTCGAACTGTCCGATGAAGAGTGGAAGAGCCTTCTCATAATTGAATTCTTGGGCGTGGTCGGCGATAAGTGTATGGCTCAAGTGATAGGCCCGAAGCAGGAACACAGATCCAAGGCCGTCGAGACGATTATCGACAAACTATCAGAAAAACTACGCCTAGTCTGAGGGGTGAAGGAGTATGCTTGTTCACCAGGTTGAGGTTCAGAGGAAGGGCGGTGCCTGCGCTAAGTACCCGAGCAGCTGCATAGTGCTTCAGCTACTGGATCAGGCAGGCCTACTAAAACCATTACATCCTATTGTTATATTGGACTTGACATATGGCCAAGGCATATTCTATTATTCAATAAAAGGAAAAGCAATGGTTTACGCGCTGGATATTAGACATTTGAAATGGGTGATAAAGCCCTACAGGTTTATGCTGAAGAGTTGCGAGCATTGGCGCGAGTTTGGACTCGAGTCCGTAGATGTTATAGTTGTAGACCCGCCTTTTAGCCCGTATAAACGCGGCTGGGAAAGAAGAAAGCATTACGAGGAAAACTGTTCGGTTGTGAAGTGCATAAATGAAGGATTGAAGGCTGCAGAGCACTACTCGAGACCGCTATTAGTACATTATCCGTTTAGAGTCCAGCCCTATGGCTGGGACGTATCAGCGGAAGTATGGTTCCAGGGCTGGACCCGTTTGAGTAAGCTGCCTAAGCCTACTTGGTTCGGCATCCTAAGGAAAGAGAGGTGAAGGCGTGATGGTTAGGGTTCCTGTCGTTTGGCGGGAGATCAGTTGTGAGAGTGTTAGGAGAGCACGTGAGGTCGACGAGGGAGTCGACCCACGTATTCCAGACAAAATCGTGATACTTGACCACGACGAGAAGGAAGCGGTTGTTGCTTCAGGTGACCGCGTGGAGTATTGTTTCCCAAGGCTCGTATTCGACCTAGCAGAATGCGATGAGTGGATTGAACATGAATGCTATGACATAACCGAGCACATCAAACAATGCCTAAACAAGCAAGAAGAGGGGGCTTGATAGGGATGGCTGAGTATTATTGTGGTCTTGTGTTGGAAGTTGGGATAAAGTTCAAGCCGTTTTTCGTGTCTGAGACGGATCAGCCTGAGCCTAGGGAATTGTTTGATGAAAAGATAGTCTCTCATGGGCCTGGATTCGTTAAAGAAGTATATTTGACGCACCCGATAGCCAAGTACTATTGTGCGCCGAGAGAGGTTGTGGAGAGACTGTATCCATCCTATAGGAGTAGGATGAGGAAAGCCAAGAAGACAGACGTCTTGAGACGAATCCTCGAAGACTTGTATAGTGGCGAAGTCGATCCATCTGTTATACCCAGACAGAGGAGCCTAGACGAATTCACTAAACAAAAACAAGAAGAAGAGGTGGTTGGGCTTTGAGTGAGGTTGTGTTTACTGGTTTGGAGCTTGAAATGTTGCTATCGTGGATATCGGTGATAATAGAAAAGACCAGGAGTAGGGATATACGTGCTGATGCCTGTGCTGCCTACCTGCTCCTGTTAAACGCCTATCCCTACAGCCTACTACCCAAAGACAAGAAACTAGCCGAGAAATGCAGAAAACTACTCCAAAAAGAGGGGTGATCGGACCATGTATGGGTCAGTTATGGAGCTGTTTAGGCGTGCTGGGGTCCGGGCCTGGGCCCCGAGCTGGTCGACTGGTTCTTCCAGTATCGTCAGAGTAGTCTTGAGAGGTTCGTGTCTATCGAGCGCCGGGTTGATGGCCGAGTCTATGTCATTATGGATCCCCGCTCGTACCCGCTCACCGCCCATTTCATGCTCGCTGTGCTGGGCTCTGCTACTCTTAGGAGCCGGGAGAAGAGGAAGCGTGTCGCAGAGTGCTATGGCCAGCTCGACCCCCTGGAGCCCGTCTCCCCCCACCTGTACGAGGTAGTTGACCAGTTACTCTCAGCCGGGGGGAGACCTAGCTGGAAGCGTCTTTCCCGCGTCTCGAAGTGTTTACGGTGCTGGTGCGGGGTAGAGTAGCCGTGAGTGGTTTAGTGTTTTATGATTGTTTTTGTTTGGAATTTCCACGCTCTCGGGATAGGATATTATGCTGGGGGTGATGGGTTATATCTGTAGAGGTTCCAAAGTTGGAACAGGAGCCTGAAATGGGGATAAACTATTATCTAAGGCGTAAATCCAAGAAGCTTAAAAATGGCGAAATAAAAGAATACGTCTACCTCTTCAAATCAATATGCATAAACGGAAAATGCAAACAAATAAACATCGGAAACGTTGAAGAGATAGACAAGATCATAACAGAATACAAAAAGAAAAACACTAGACCCTATTGGAAGAGGAGAAGGAGCCCCGCATCTGTTTGTGTGGCGGGCCCGGGGGGATTTGAACCCCCGACCACTGGCTTAGGAGGCCAGCGCTCTGTCCTGGCTGAGCTACGGGCCCTTTCTATCGGTGCCCGTTGTTGTTTCCTTCTTATTGGTTTTTGTTGTGCGGGTTTTAAAGGTTATTTTTGATTCTTGTTTTATTATTAGCTAATGTGTTGTAGTAATAACATTGATGTAGAGTTATTCAATTATAATGTTAGATATTAAAGATATTTGTAATTTTTTGTAATACTACTAGCAGAATTTTTATAGGGGTAATGGATGTGTTTGTAATCAGGGTGTAAACCTTTGACAGAGGATAGTATTCTCGAGAGGCTGTTCCACGTCTCCAAGCGTGGATCAAGCATACGTAAAGAGGTAATTGCTGGCCTCACAACGTTCATGACCATGGCGTATATCTTATTCGTGAACCCGGCAATTCTTGGAGCTGCTGGGATGCCAAAGGACGGAGTAGTAGCGGCCACCGCCCTATCAGCGGCAATAGCAACTATAATAATGGGTCTTCTCGCAAACGCCCCATATGCTCTCGCTCCAGGAATGGGCCTGAACGCCTATTTCGCATTCACAGTAGTGCCCTTTACGGCAGCGGTCCTTGCGGCGCAGGGTATAGATGGAGTAGAGCCTTGGCAGATCGCACTTGGTGCAGTTCTCGTTGAAGGTATTGTGTTCATAATATTATCGTTGACACGGGTTAGAAGCGCAGTAGCGAACGCTATACCAATGAATCTGAAATACAGTATAGCCGCAGGAATAGGTCTATTCCTGACCCTTATAGGATTCGCAGATGCAGGAATAATTAGACCCTCAAGCTTCGCTATAGAATTCAATACACAAGCATTTACACAGCCAGCTCCACTCCTCGCAATACTCTTCACACTACTTGCAGGAGCATTGATGGCTCTAAGAGTACCAGGAGCACTCCTCATTTCGATAATCGCGGCCATGCTCGTTGGATGGATAGGAAACGTAAGCAATCCCCCAGAAGCAATCTTAAGCACACCGTCATTCTCGGCAGCCTTTAAAGCAGACGTAGCCGGACTACTAGACCTGGGAATAGCAGCTGCGGTAGCAATAGTATTCACATTCTTCATAGTAGACTTCTTCGACACTCTCGGAACAGTAACTGGGCTCTCCGCAATGGCAGGACTAATGAAAGAGAACGGGGAAATAGAGAACCTAGATAGAA
>JALWJI010000206.1 GCA_027081695.1 Acidilobaceae archaeon
TTCATAGTGTCTATTATGGTGCCATCTAGGTCAAATAGTACTAGTTCTATACAGGGTTTCCTAGATGACAGCTCTTTTCACCAAGTCGATTGGTACGAGTGTCTCCCTTATCAATTGAGTGTTCTTTTGGAGAACCTCGTATGGTGTTTCAGGGTAATACCTGTATGATAGAACTGCCCTCTTTACAAGATCTTTAGGTAAGCCTATGAGGCTTGAATATGAATCAATTAGGACTGGACTGTCGAGTCTCTTGGCTACTTGTTCCACACTATATGCGAATAATTTTTTGAGCTTGTCTACGTTGTGTATCATGCTGTCGTGTATTCCTAGTAGACAGCATACTGGTAGGTCGCATGTCCTTGTTCTTAGACCTTTGGCTTGTGCTAGTGCTAGGTACGGTTCCCAGACTACACCGTATCGTGTTACTCCTCTCGATACGTTTTCTATTATCTCGTCTCCTCCTCTGGCATAGATGCGTGGACCTGGGAGGCGTTCCTTTACTGCACAGTACTCCATTGAGGAGGCCATAGTCGTTGTGTGGCCTTCTCTGCCATGGGGATTCTCTATTATGCCTGCTCCTCCACCGCTTCCTCCTCCTGCTATGAATACTTTTCCTCCACTTATTCTGTGCGCTAGGAGTAATGTGACGGATGGATTCATTGCAAGGTGTACTCTGCCTGTTGCGAGATGCATGGCAAGCGTATATGCGTCGTCGTATATCTTAATTATTGTGTTCCATTTCTTTTGTAGGCGCTTGTGGAAGTCTAGTATATAGGGATATTCTGCTGCCCTGAGAATCCCCAGGACTACTACTTGGGGTTCCTCAACAGGCTCATTATAATCTGCTATTAGTATTCTTCCCTTCTTTGTAAGTTTTACTAGTCCTTTCTTTTCTAGTTGGCGTAGTTTTTTCCATATCCATGTTCTGTTGTAGCCTGTTTTTTCCGCTAGCTCGTTTATGCTTAGTGGGCCGTTGTCTATTAGATGTTTTAGAATCGTGTACTCTGTACGTCGGGTTTTTTGTGACAATACCGTATCCTGATTCATTATTATTATTGGTTTGCTATTTATATAGAATTTGGAAACAGTTGTTTCCACTAGGTGTATCGGTAATGAACAGAAAAACACTCGCAATAATCTACCTGGTACTCCTACTACTCATGTACCTACCCCTATATACTGAACGCCCCACAGGATGGGGACTATACACATACTACGTAATCGTATCACTCGTAGCACTCGCCACAGGATACCTATCGAACTGGGGTGAGCAGACAAGATGACTAGTCTATTCATAATATTCCTAGCAGTCCTCGCACTATATCTAACACTCGGAACCATACTAGCCATAATCAGCAGAAAATACCAGAAAGGCGATATCTCAGACTTCTACACGAGCAACCAGAGGCTAAGAGGATTCCTTGCTGCAATGACCTACGCCGCCACCACCTATAGCAGCTTTATGATAGTGGGACTTGTCGGATTCTCATACTTTACGGGCGTAGGAAGCCTTGGATTCGAACTCGCTTACTATATAGCAACACTTGGTCTACTAATCCTAATAGCAGGAAAAGTATGGAGACAGGCTAAGCAGAGAAATTGGGTCTCGCCAGCCCAGATGCTCGCAGACCTCGCAGGCTCCAGAAAACTCGCAGTACTCGTATCAATAGTATACCTAGTAGCCCTCGTACCCTATGCCTCCGCCCAGTTAAAAGCTATAGGAGAAGTCATAGCCGCAGCAGGTGGAGGCGAGCACTACTACCTCATAGGAATCATAATAGGACTACTGGTAATGCTTGTGTGGAGCAGTTTAGCCGGGATATGGAGTGTCGCGATCACCGACGCGCTCCAGGGATTATGGATGATAATAGCATCACTACTGCTCCTTGGATGGATAATCGGAATCTTAAACAGTAATGGACTAACACTCAGCAATGCAGGAGATATATTGTCAAGCCAAGGACTTCTAAGTGTTGGAA
>JALWJI010000207.1:0-3089 GCA_027081695.1 Acidilobaceae archaeon
GAGTATGGTATTGAGACGATTGTTGTCTCCAGGGTTAGGAGCGCGGAAAAGAGGCCGAGGCTATATGATCTTGCAAGGAGCCTTGCAAGTAACACTATTTTTGTAAGAGACCGTATCACGTGGGACGTTATTGCAGAGGCTAATGGAGATTGCGTGGTTCACCTTGCGGGGAAGCCCGGGGGCCCGAGGCATATCCAGTACGAGGCCCATGTAGGGCTGGCAGAGGAATCCATGAAGGGCGCCATGCAGAACGGTGCATTCTACATATACATTAGTAGCATTGCGGTAACAGCTGACGCCTCAAGGGATCCTCCCTGGTCACGTGTCGTGGAGGAGGAGCCCCACTTATCCGGCGGGCACAGTAGCGTGGTTTGGCAGACGTATCATAGCGAGACGAAGGCTCTAGGCGAAGAAAAAGTCACAGGCTACAAGTATAACTGGCTCATACTAAGGCCCGGTCTAATAATAGGAGACCATGCATACCACATGGAATGGAAGCTCCTCAAAGCCATGGCCAAGCTCAAGATCTACCCATACACCAAGGCACCAGTATCCACCGCAGAGACCCTATCACGCCTCATATTCGGAGTAGAACAGCACGGGCTCAAAAACAAATGGATAAACGCGATCGAACCAGGCAAAACCCTCCAAGACTACAAGGATCGAGTATGCGGTGAAACATGCAGAGCAATAGACACGACAACACTAACAGGCATGGGAAGCCTGATGCCAAGAACAAGCAAACTAAGACTAGCCTGGTCAATACTAAGGAAAAACTACACCTATGATACAAAATACAGGGAACAACTCGATCAATTATAGATAACGCAGAATAACTTTATGTTATAGAGTATTAATGTATCGGGATAATGGGTTATCGGCAATTCCTAAAACTATCGATGTTAGATACGGAATGGAGTTTTTAGACCTTTAGAGCCAGTCGACCTAAAAGAAGGTGAGGAGGTCAAAGTCATAGTTGGAAAAAGGAGGCTCGATAGCAGAAAAAATTCTATGGTATAGCTAAGAAACGAAGGGCTGAGATAACAAAGCAGGATTTTTTGCATGCTATTGAGGAGATAGAGAATGAAGACATACGTGGACTCTAGCATAATACTAGCATTTCGGGCAGTCCAAATCTGGTTATTATACTTATTATACTGCCATAATAGTAGAGTCGCGTGAAATAATTGAGTTAATGAAGAAATATGGTCTTATGCCCGCTGATTCTATTATAATATCAACCTATAAACGCCATCAGCTGGATAAGATCTCATCTCTAGATACAGATTATAGGCGTGTCGAATAGTTGGAAGTTATTCCCTAGATTATATTATGGCATTAGTTTAGCTTCTAGCATATTCCATAAGTATTTTCAATATGTTTGGTACTCTAGATATTATATGGTAGTTGACTTATTGGTGTTTGTTTATGTCTGATGAAGTTCCGGAGGCTGGTGTTCGTCCTATTTGGGAAGCGGTTGAGTGTAAGTATAGGGATACTAGTCCTCCTGGGATTCCTTGGCTGACCTACTTGCTTATTGTTGTCAATGTGTTGTTGTTTTTGCCGATGATGATAATTGGCTGGAAGCTCCTGCTGCCTGGTAGCGAGGCCTATATGGCTACTTTTGATCTTCTCAAGACGTTGCCTAAGACTGCTTGTGTCGCGAACCTTGGCTGTCTTAGTGAACTAGTCTTCTCGATGTTTATCCATATTGGGTTCCTGCACTTGGCTGGAAATATGGCGTTCTTATACTTGGTAGGTGATAATGTTGAGCTCACATTGGGAAGATTAAGGTTCCTCGTGATATATTTTGCCGCGGGGATCGTTGGTGGCCTGGTTCAGGCAACCATATCTCTAGGCGTGGAGGGAGCCTCGGCACCCTTCATGATTGCAGGAGCCTCGGCGGCGATAAGCGGGCTTATAGGGAGCTACCTCGTCCTTTATCCTGGCTCAACTATGTGCACGTGCTTCGGATGGGGCCTCCTATACTATTGTTTCCCTGTCCGAGCAGCAGTACTCCTAGTCGCATGGATCGGGCTCCAGTTCATCTACATACTAGTATCATCGTCCATCGCGGTATACGCCCATCTAGCCGGGTTATTCGTCGGCATGGCGCTAACAGGGCTCCTAGCCAACCGCCAGCTCATAGAGAAAGTAAGGAACCTAATAGAGAGAGGCATAGTCAGAGGCCATCCACCCAGCTACTATGAGCTAATAGTACCATCGCTCAGCAAAGTCTGCAAGATCATAATAGTAGCCGCAGCTATTCTACTAGTCGCTTTGTCCGGCTACGTGTTGCCTAGCCTCGCGGAGCTGGATAGAAAATACTATGTTATATACGCGGAGTACACCTATGATAGCTACAAGACCGAGTACTACTCCATAGTGCTAACCTTCAAAGGAATCACAAATATGTGGGCAGAGATAAACGATACCGCGCCCAGCCACATACTCGAGAGATTCCCCTACCAGTACGAGATATACTACAAGTACTATAATGGGACGAAGACCTTCATAGACCCCATATACTATGTAAAACTAGACCATACAAGTGAAGCAGGACTACTCAGCATCCTCATAGTAACAGCCTCAATAATACTCTCCTTCCGCGCACTAAGCATGCCGGAGAAATACGAGGTAACATATATCCCGGGCCTCAGAGAGAAGAGGCGGAGAAGAACGGTAGAACAAGGATGGAGCCAACACAAATAAGGATCCACGCCCTGCTACACGGACAAGTATCCATGCATCTATGGCCAATACACGTCTCGCCGACGAAAAAGATACTATCCCTAGAACAAGACAGTAACGAGCTACTACTCGTATACTCCAAGGACAACGCATACGACCGATACAAGACATATTCGTCCTGTACCAGGCTAGTTCCACGACCCTACACAGTACTATTAAACAAAGAAACATTCCTACTCGAGAAAATCCCCGGCAGGCTCATAGGAGACCAGGTCTACGAAAAACTCCACCAAGACGACCAACACGGACTAACAAGACTAATAGCCAAGACAGCCCGATACACGGCACTCCTACACAACGACCTAAAACACTGCCCCCATCTACCCAGGCCCAGCACC
>JALWJI010000207.1:3099-8815 GCA_027081695.1 Acidilobaceae archaeon
ACCTGGAGAGAAGTCCTAGAAGAAAGATGTAGCCTCGCCCTAGAACACGCAAATAATGAAACAAGACAAAAAATAACCAGAATATGCGATACGCTCCTCAAAGCAGACACGGCCACTACCACTCCCAACTACACGGGGCACGGAGACCTCCACCTCTACCAAATAATCGACAACGGAAAATGCCTATACTTCCTGGACCCAGGAGGAGAACCAGACACCAAAAAGAGGCCAGGACCAGAATACGATCTAGCAGCACTAATACGAAGCATAGAATACATATACGAGACAACAAGCAAGCTCCACAGGCCCCGGGCCCCATTACGCTATAGTATCCAAACACTGCTCGCATCATACACAGAAATCCAAAGATATAACCCCAATAGTCTAGCGATAGGATACATTGCCCGGCTACTATACGAGTACTACTACGAGAAACACTACGAAACAGGCCTAGAATGGTTACCCGAAAAACACATACAAAATCTTCATACCTGGGGACTATTAGTTTTATTTTAACTTAAAATAATATATTGTTTAGCTAATTATAGTGATCTAGGAAAACATAGTCAGTATTATTTTACTATAAGAGCATTTTACTCAGGAAACTATAAGTATGTAATGAAATATAATAATATTTATAAATATTCTACATTAATATTTAGTTCCTTGAAAATAATATGAAAGAGTGGGTTAATTCTTTCGTATATATCTGTTGTTGTAACGAGTGTTTTAATAATGTTATTACTGCCACTCTCTAATTTTAATAATATCTCATAGGCCAGTAGCTGGCCTATTGCCTTCTCGTCTACATTATCAGTCTTAACTTCGATTATTTCGAAGCTTGTTCCTGTAACATTTGTACATGGAAAGAAATTGGAGTCAAGTATTTCGACATGATTATTTGGAAATCGAGATGTGTAAAGTTTCATGAGCCTATATGCATGTTTACTTCCACGTGCACAAGGATATATTCCTGGAGCTATGTTCTTTGGGTTGTATACTACTATCATATCGGCACGTGGTGGATATGAAGATAATACGGTGTTTATTATTGAGTCTCTATATCTGTTGTTTATTAGTACTTTATTGAAGGATTCTTTTATTATAGAAGTTCCCAATGGGACTTCTACTAAGATAGCTATATTATTTATTTTGTTAATTTTTTCTTCAATAACTTTAAAGACAAGTAAATCATGTGATTTATTACCATAAGTTATTCTTCGATTTGTCCGATTTGTTTCAATGTAATTCTCTATTTTATTTATTAAATTATATAAATATTCTTTATTATTTAAAATATGGAGAAGAAAACCTAGGGATAGATTCATATAGTATCGAGGAATATTGTTTATCCTACTAAATCTTTCCAATTCTTCTTTCCATATATTAAAATCTCGAGACCAGCCTTTGTCATACCATATAACATTATTGTCGTAAACTAACGCAATTGTATCGTTCAAATACACATGTCCTTTCCTACTTTTGAGAGCATTCCGAACAGTTATATCATGTATTTTATTTAATAGGCTTCCTCTTGAAGCAAAGTGTTCTGTATAGATTAGCTCCTCTTCACCGCTTCTAAAGGGCCATAATTCATAATCAATTCCAAACTGCTCTTTAATTTTCTTTAGGAAACTGATAGTGATCTCATGTACTTTCAAACGCCATTTATCATAGTTGTGTTCTATATAATCATAGTTATAATAATAGCGGATTTTGTACTTTGTGTATCGGTTCAACTATTACACCTTTTAATATATTATATTAAAAATAAAAGAAAAAACTTTCACGTTATAGTGTATAATAATAGATCTATGGATAACTGTATGTTTCTCCGGGTTGTAGGATTATTACTTTTGTTTCTGGTGTCTTTTCTTCGACTAGTTTCTTGAATTCTTCTGGTTTTCCGTAGAGCACGGGGAAGGTTCCCCAGTGCATTGGTATTGCTACTTTTGGCTTTATGAGCTCTACTGCTTTTGCTGCCTCTACGGGGTCCATTGTGAAGTGTCCGCCTATTGGTAGGAGTGCTATGTCGGGCTTGTAGAGTTCGCCTATGAGCTTCATGTCCATTGTGACGCCCGTGTCTCCTGCGTGGTATATGCTGGCTTCTTTTCCTATGATTACTACTCCTGTTGGTGCTCCATAGGGGCTGCTGTGGGTCGCTGGCGTGAGAGCGATTTTGAGATCGTCTACAAGCATGGGGCCTCCTATGTTTCCGCCTATTGCTCGGCCTGGGTCGCCTATTTGTTCTCCTACATAGTTTGCTAGCTCGTAGATCGCCACTATCTTGGCGTTCTTGTTGTTCTTGAGTATGGTTATGGCGTCTCCTAGGTGGTCTCCGTGTCCGTGGGTTAGTACTACTAGGTCAACGTCCTTTATGTCCTCTGGCTTGACCGGGCTGAGGGGGTTCGATAGATAGGGGTCTATGAGTATCTTCTTGCCGTCGAGCTCTACGAGGAACGCGCTGTGCCCATAGAATGTTATCTTGGCCATCATATTTCACCTCCAGGTAATCCTGCCTCGATATAATTATAGTGGGCGTTAAGGGGATAAAACTATACTAATACGTCTACGCGGAAACACGGGTATTGTAAAGAGATAAGAGGCGAGCCTATAAATTCCATGGGGCCCGGCAAGAAGCATACAGGACTACGAGTCTATCCATATAGAGGATACAATAGCTATGACAGCCACACTATGACTCGGGGAGGATGAAGAATTGTTCATCGAGGAGACAATGGTCGAGAAACTAGTTGAGGCCGGCCGAATAGCTATAGGCGCCCGGGAACACGGAGCAAGCCTTGTCAAGCCCGGGGCAAGTGCCCGTGAGGTGTGCGAGGAGGTCGAGGACTGGATAAGGTGCCACGGCGGAGAACCAGCGTTCCCATGCAATTTTAGTGTGGACGAGGTCGCGGCCCACTATACTCCCGGGGTCAAGGACGATATACGTCTCCGCGGCGATGAAGTAGTCAAGATAGACGTCGGCGTCCACGTGGACGGCTACATTGCGGATACAGCGGTTACAGTAGATCTCTCCGGAAAATATACCCGGCTCCTTGAAGCCGCCAGTAAAGCATTAGAGGCTGTCGTGGAGATAATGAAGCCCGGGATACGGATATACGATATAGGGAAGACAGTAGAGAACACCATTAAGAAGTATGGGTTTAAGCCGATACGTAACCTGACAGGCCACACGATAGGCCACTACCTCATACACGCTGGCACGACCATACCAAACTACGCGGATAGAACAACGTTCTACAAGAGGCTCCGCCCCGGGACACTGGTGGCGGTCGAGCCCTTCGCGACGAATGGTAAGGGGATTGTTAAGGAGGGGAGGATAACTAATATCTATAGCTTGATCGGAAGGAGGCCACGGGCGAAGCTAACAGAGGCCGAGTCCACAGCGTTATCAGTTATAATGGAGAAGTACAAGACGTTGCCCTTCACTCCAAGATGGCTGGTCCAGGAGCTGGGAGAGGACAAGGCTGAGAGTGCTGTTCGGGGACTCTACATGAAGGGCGTATTGCATGGTTATCCGATCCTCGTGGAGGCCGGTAAGGGACGGGTCTCGCAGTTCGAGCACACGTTCCTAATATTGAAGGATAGGGTTATAGTGACGACGTTGAGGCGGGACTAGACTAGTAATGATGGTCCCGTCTGGTGTTAACCGGGGAGTTAACACAAGATTTGTGTGCGGGGTTTAATAAGGCCTCTTATAATCTCAAATATACCAGGATATATTCGACGGCGGGTGCAAAATACAGATGACCGACTGGGCAGCATGGATCAGCGCGATAAGCCAGCTATTATTCCTCGTAATATTCCTAGCACTCTTCATGGGAGCCAACCAAAGACTACAATTATACATCTGGACAAAGGACATACGGGCAAAACTCCTCCTACTAGAAGACCTAAAGAAACGAGCAGAGAAACAGACACTCGACTACATGCTCGACAAGAAGGCAAAGAACCCCTCAAAAGTATTGGAGAGAATCAAGAACTTCTTCGTGATAAGCCCCGTAGACATAGAGCCAACCGACATCATACGGAGACTCGAACACCTCATAGTGACAAGAACCTCAAAATACAAGGAGCTCTTCAAGACAGCGATGCCAGAGGCAAGCGAGGTAGACCGCACAAAGGCAGAGACAGCCGCGGAGATAACCGCGGTACTAGACTTCATACACCGCTACGTTAGACACCTGCTCCTCACAGGAGAGAAGACAAAGAACTGGGTACTCATAATGCAGCTACAGCTAGTAATGCCAATGATAGTACAACTAGCAGAAACCTACAGCAAGGCGCTAAACGATTTCCTCGTGGGAGCACCAATAGGAGACAGCGCAGGCCCAATAGTAGCAGTAAGACTAGCCGGCTACGAGGCCGAGTGGAAGACAGTAGACGAGGATACAGTCTACACAGAGGCAGAGCTAGAAGGTAGAAAACTAATACTAGTAAAGGCGAAGGGCCCCGGATCAAACGTTGGCCGTCCAGGATACGCCACCTACCAGATCATAAAGGAGATGGTAGAGAAGGGAGAGAAACCAGCACTAATGATAACAGTAGACGCCGCGCTCAAAATGGAGGGAGAAGAATCCGGAAGCGTAGCAGAGGGAGTAGGAGCAGCTATAGGAGACATAGGCCCTGAGAAGATAAGGTTCGAGAGGATTGCAGCCGAATACGGTATACCGCTCCGAGCAGTAGTAATAAAGATGGGCATGGAGGAAGCAATACTAACAATGAAGAAAAAGATAAGCGACAACCTCGACAAAGCAGTGGAAACAGTCAAGAACATAATATTAGAGGACACAAAGCCCGGCGACATCGTAGTAGTGATAGGAGTAGGAAACAGTATAGGAGTAGGACAAAAACTAGAAGGAACAGCCAAAGAACAAGAAACAAGCGTAGAGGAGCAAGCCCAGGAACAGATAGAGGAGAAACCCGATAGTGAACAAGCAGAACCCAGAGAGAAAGGAGAAGAGAAGGAGGCAGAGGAGTAATGGCAGACACACTATACCCGGACTGGCTCCAGAGCATCATAGTCTTCATACTCCTAGGAGTAGTAATCTACATGCTCATGAGGCAGGCCAGAGAACTACGCGAAATGCAGGAACGCCTCCAGAGAAAAGTCAAACGCTACACAATAATCGACTGTAACGGAAAAGACTACACGAGAGAATACAAGGAAGGAGACTACGTAGGAGCACAAGCCGACTGCCCAGAGAATCAGAAAGGATACATAAAAGCAATCTACGCAGAGGAGCCCGAAGATAAAAACAAGAAGAAAAAGAAACAGTAAACTAGAACAGTGTATAATTCTTCAAAATATCGATTATAATGAAATATTCTATGGTTGAACTTCTAACCAGGGTATTCTTTTGAAATCGCTATCAAACGTCAGGATTCTCCTTATCCCGTAATGTCTACAGGTTAAAGATATTATTGCATCACTTGGCAACAATCTATAGTCTGATAGGACCTGGTAAAATTCCCTCTCTCTGTGGACGTACTAGGCAATATCCTTATATCCAATCTCTCTATTAGCATCTTTACTGCCCTAATTACTTCTAGAGGATAACCTTAACGTATAATCCATTTTCGAGCAGTATATGAACCCCTTATATTACACTTATGTTCTAGGTAGTGTACAGTTGATGAATAGAGAATTTCGTTATGTACGATAGTATCTATAGCATAAGACCCAGGATTACTA
>JALWJI010000208.1 GCA_027081695.1 Acidilobaceae archaeon
ATAGTAAACTATGTGACTGCCTTTGCCTCGAGCTACGGTATACTACTAGGACCTATCCTAGGAGTAATGCTAGCCTACGAATACATGCGTGCAAAGCCCGGCAGCATGCTTTCCCTAGTAGGATTATTCTTCGGAATAGCAACATCCTATGCTGCGAGCTACATAATAGGCGACTATACGACACTAAGCCTAGCAGGACAAACTTTACCGTTTCCAGGACCTCTATCATGGTTCATAGGGGTTGCCTCATCCTTTCTATTGGCAGGACTAGGACCAAGACTTCAACTAGCACTAATCGAGTCAGGCCCAGCGGACCAGATGCCCTCAATATCAAAGACGCAGCAAGAATAATGAAGAAAAACTAGTCAACAGCTCTCCAATACAACTTGTTTCCTTCAACAAAGGCCTCTACTATCTTCTCTTTCAGTAGACAAGTCAACATGCCTTTGAGACTGTTGGACGCTAACATGTAGAGGCCCGGGCTAAGTTCTCTTCCCTCAATGAAAAAGCCTACAAGATCATCGAGAGTATACTCCTTACTTGTTAATGCATCTAGAACCCTCTCCCTGAACCCCTTAATACTATCAAGATTTGCATCCAGCATTTCCCTTATCGCATCGCCTTTTACGACTGGTCCATGGCCTGGTACAAGTACCTTAATCACTCCACTCTCGTACAGGCTCTCCAGTTTCCGGATGGAATCATAGCTAACGCATGGGTCGAGGTGGTAAGGTACAGGATACCTCTCCAGTACTTTGTCTCCGAAAACGAGGTCTCCTGCATAAAATACTCCTTCAGGGGTTGAGACGCCTATATGTCCTGGTGTATGGCCTGGTAGCGTGTGGATCTTTAGGTCTCCATAATACGTGTCCCTATACTCGAGTTCTTCATTCACTCTGACAGGTTTTGGTTCATACATCAATACGTCTATTTTTTCTCCTACTGGTAGGCCGAAGGTCATTCCTACCCGGTATATTGGATACTCTATGCCTGGTCTATCAATGTTGCTCGAGACGATTCTAGTTACGGGCAACTTATTTTCTGCGAGGAGATTCACATGATCACTATGATAGTGTGTAAGTATAACGACTGCTGAATCTGCGCCTAGCTTGTTAAGGGTTTTTCTCAGGGTTTTAGCTCGTTTAGAACCGTGTCCCGGATCTATAAGATACACCTCTTCTCCAAGGTAGATTAGTGTTGATGGCGATCCTCTTACAAGGATCGTCTTCTCATTTATTTTATCCATGACTGGTTTCACCGAAAGATCTGTGGTGTTATCCGGGGTATAATTGTGGAGGCGTTACACTATACTACTCTTTTTTAACGCCGTTAAAGTATGAGTCCATTGAAGAAAAGGAAAACAATAGAATAAGGGAGAGTGGAGACCACTTGAAAAAAGAAATAAGATTCCTGCTAGGAGGCCCACAGGGAAGCGGCCTCGAAACCGCGGCACAAGTATTGACCAGTAGCTACGCCATAAAAGGATACCGGGTATATTCGACTCGTGAATACTATTCTAACATAAAGGGAAGACACAGTTATGTCAACGTACGAGTATCCTCGGAAAACCTACCAATGGCTCCACGACAACATCCAGACCTAATAGCGGGAATAGACGCCGAAACAATATTCATACATTTCCCAGAAGCATCCAACAACACAATAATACTATACGACAAGAACCAAGAAAACACAAGAATAGACCGAATACCAAGCATAGAGCCCAAAACCCTCAAAAGACTCAAAAACATCCTAGAACAAAACGGCTATGGCCAAACACTAAAAGATGCATTATTATACGCGGAAGAAGTACGGGGAGCAAGGCTCCTCCCACTAGACTACAGAGCAATCCTCAAGAAGCTATCCGAAGAATTAGGGATCAGTCTACATGTAGCGAGAAGATACCAGAACACTATATT
>JALWJI010000209.1 GCA_027081695.1 Acidilobaceae archaeon
GAAGTAAATTGTAGAAATGCATGTATTCATAGTATTCCCATATGTCGTAGGAAGAGCGGTGGAGGAGCAGTATACCATGATCCAGGTAATCTCAATATTTCATTACTAGCATATACTGGTCATCGGTATCCCGTAGACAAGGTTTATGAGGACGGTCTGGGAATTATACGCAGACTACTCTCGATACTCGGATACGATTCTCATATAGAGAATCAGAATGATATTGTTGTTGGAAAATACAAGGTTTCGGGAAGTAGCGCCCTAATACTCAAAGACAGATACTTGTTCCACGCAACATTGCTTATAGAAGCGGATACCTCTCTGCTAGACCAAGTAATTGTACCTAGACTGGACAGAGTTGCCAGGGGAGAGGTTACACCCGCAAAGTATAATCCCCGGAACTTGTCATCGAACGGTCCAATGATTAGAATCTGGGATGTATTACATGTTTTGGAACAAGAGCTTATCAAAGACATGGTTTACCACAAGGAACTGGTTATGACATTGCTTCCCCACGCGTATTCTCGTGTTGTCAACTATTGTATGGATCCATGTAATGGAGCTGGCAGGGAATCTCGATAAATGTCTAGTTTGAATAATTGGTCTCTACAAACTCTCCTCGTTGATATGTTTATTATATGGTAGAAATATTGTATTGAGCCCGGGAGAAGGGAGAAACTACACATACTGCTACTCTGAATAAAGGGTGACGATTAGTGCTATTGCCGAGGAGAGTCGAGGAAGTAGTAGTCGCCGTTCCGAGACACCTGTATGACAAGACCGTGGCGAAGCTTGCAGAGGTAGGCGTGCTCCACGTAGATACTCCTCCCAGAGTAAAGGGTGGTGAAGTAAACAAGGCCTACCGTACCTTATATGTGAAGATCTCGGAGAAAGCCAACAAGTTGGAGAATTATTTCAGGGTTTTGGGCCTAGAGCCTGAGACGATCAGTGGCCTCTCACTAGAGGCTGGTGGATGGGAAGAGGCATATGAGAAGATCGTAAGTCTCCACTCCGAGCTAGAGGAGGCTTTTGACAGAGGAGTCTCAAGGCTTCAGGAGATAGAGTCTAAGATCTCCGAGTTGCAGGCGCTTAAGGCTGTGCTGGAGCCGATAAGCCATCTCGACGCAGACATTAGGAGTGCAACTCACACGTCATTCATCGGGTATACTGTTGGATTCTACAATGAGACAAGTGTTGAAAGTGAATCAGGGTATCTAGGGAAGCTAGCAGAGAAACATGGAGTCATAGTAGCCCTAGAACCTGCCGGAGACCAAGGCATCCTAATAGCCGTCGCAGGACATCCCAAAAAAGTACGTGTCTTCATGCAACAGATCCGGCAGAGATTTACACCTATAACGATACCAGAGGATCTTCCAGGCTCTCCAAAACAAGCTTATAGTGAGATAAGTAGGCTCCTAAAGGAGTTCATGGATTCACACGACAAGATAGTTTCAAGGCTAATGGAGAAGAAAAATGAATTAGTCCAATACTATACGTATGTGTCAGCCCTCCGCTACGTGGCGAAACTCCTCTCCAACACTGTCAATACTAGGACTACAGCGTTCTTTAGAGGATATGTTGACACTGGAGAACGAAGGAAGCTCGTCAAAGCACTCGATGAGGCGACGGGCGGTGCATATCTCCTAAGTAAAGTGAAGATACATAAGGCGAAGAAAAAGGTCCCCACAAAAGTGGAGCTTCCCTGGTTCCTAAAACCGTTCCACGAGATAGTGAGAATGTATGGTGAGCCTGAACCTGATGAGATCGTGCCTACTGTATTCCTAGCAGTTACACTCCCAATAATCTTCGGACTAATGTTCCCAGACGCGGGACACGGACTGCTAGTAATACTGTTCGCTCTTCTCATGACAAAGAAAGGAAGTCCCTGGAGATTCATACTTACAACGCTAGGAGCTGTCAGCGTAATAACAGGTATACTCGCAGGAGAATTCTTCGGCCCAGTAGTCTCGGCAAAAATCGGACTATACGACTTCTGGCACCATCTAGGCTTCGAGACGCCGCCATTAGCGCAACCAACCTTCGCGGCAGAAGAGAATCTCGGAAATGAGGTTGCAAAAGAAAACTTCTTCAGGATAGCGAGTATCAGCCTCTGGATAGGCGCCTTCATGCTATCATTCGGCACACTGCTAGGAGTAGTCGATTCATACATTAAACGAGACTACGAGGCGCTACTAGCATCAAAGCTGCCAGCTTTCATATTCTTCACATCCGTAACCCTACCCTTCCTAGTAGTCCCTGATGCAGCCGAGGCGGGAGGCATAATCAAAGAAGCAATATTCACGCTAGGATCAGCAGGTGTTCTACAAGCAATAGTACTCTACGGCGCAGTAATAGGCCTAGTATGGAAAATGCTAGGCGAACCAATTATACTAGCACTCGAAGGAGAGAACCCACTCCACGGACTGGGATCCTCATTCATGGAGGCATACGAGATGATAGCAATGATACTCGGAAACGTCCCCAGCTTCCTCAGAATTCTAGGACTAGGACTAGCCCACGCAGGCCTAATGCTTGGCTTCACAAAACTCTACCACATACTCGCCGAGGGAGGCATAATTGGACTAGTCATGGGAATAATAGTATACATTATCGGAAACCTACTCGTCGCCGGCCTAGAGGCGATAATAGCGTTCGCACACAGCCTCAGGCTTCACTTCTACGAGTGGTTCAGCAAGTTCTATTCTGGAGGAGGAATATCCTTCGAGCCTCTAACGACTGAAGGAGTAAAATTCATAATAAGAGGCTAGCCGTAAACAACTATATCTTTTCCAACCACCTTATATCCTTATCCTGGGCGATGAAGACGGCTGGTATTACAGAGATAGACCTGATGACGACTGACACCAGAACCGAGCCCCTATCCTTCCTAGAATCAACTTTTATATCCAAGAAATTTCAACTATATATTTGATTAGACACAAATTGGAGAATAAGTGATACAACCGGGACACAAATAATGCAAGGAGGCTGACAGCTATGAGTCCACAGTCAAGAAACGGAAGCTCTCTGTACCGGGAAAGCCTAAGAAACCTAGTCCTGAGAATACTCGCGGAAGGTCCTACTCATGGATACCATATCATGAGGAGGGTAGAAGAGATAACCGATGGAAAATGGAGGCCTGCAGCCGGAACACTATACCCCTTGCTAGAACAGATGCAAGAGGAAGGCTATATCGAGATCAGGGAAGTTTCCACGGGCCGAGTCAGGGGAGGAAAAAGAATCGTTTATTCCCTGACAGATAAGGGATGGAAGAAGCTAGCAGAAATACTATTAGAAAAGAGCGAAGCAAAGATGAAAATGCTATATTATCTCATCGTAGAGGGAGCAGTATTATTGCGTAACAAAGGATATAGTGAAGAAGCAGAGCAAATATGCAATATCCTTAACACCTCAACTAAACAGTTTATGAAAGAGCTAGAGAAGAATTGCCGATGACACGGACTATTCTAATCTGCCTAGGATTGTTTACTGATAAATCCATTATTCTTTAAGATACAAGTAAATGGACATATAGGGATACCTCTTTATTCTATCGAGGAAGTTCTCGATCCTTGAATTGTCCTTGGCAACCAGTACAATGTATCCGTAGTCGAGAAGTTTGTGGAGTCCACGTCTACTCGCACCCAGAACTCGCCTATATGCTCTCCGATGCTCCTCACTTAATTGTTTCTTAAAACGTCTTAGGTAGATGTCGCTTAGCTCATCGAATACATCTTCATTCTGCACCGCTACAGTAACGAGCATGGAACTGCCCATAATTCTTTCTGCTTCACTAATTCTTTCTGCTGCGTGATTAAGGCATTCTTTCAGAGTTGAGCAGTATGTTTTTGAGAACAGTAACTTTCCTGGAATAGTATAGTTCCTGTATACGGTCATTGAAGAAAGATATTCGTCTATTTTTTCTTTGATCAAGGAATCCTGTTTCTCTGGATCTTTGAGAGTTACAGCTTCTTTCATCATGTCCCAATAATTGTCGAAGCTCTCGATCTCATGTATTGATAATCTGGATAACTGGATAAAGTCCTCAGGTTCAAAAACCGTTAATTTTTGATGGAACGAGTTTAGAGACAATTGTACAAGTGATATCGTCTCGGTCTGCGCAGGCTCGTATCTAGTCCAGTCTTTACAGTTTCCTATTCTGAATATTCTGCTTCCAGCTTTCACAGTTATGGGGAATATTGGATATCCTTGGCTGTCCACGGACTCTCCACAACTATAGAATGTTGGCTTTATCCTTTTCCAGCCCGATATTCTCTCCTTATCCGATGCTAGGATTGTATCAGGCGCTATGTACATGTACCATGAAAAGTAATCTGCTGGGTCTTCTCCTTTGGGAACTTGATAGGCTACTATTTTGTCATTTATCTGCCAGTAGTCGAGTTTTCCTATGGATTGTAAAAGGTCGAGGGATTTGCTTGTCCTTATACCTCCCAGTAAATTGTTAGGGAGTACTACTAGTGGAAGACCTCCTCCTTGAAGTGTACGGGTTCTCTCCGTTATTTCCTGTATAGTGTTATAGAGGGTGACTATATTGGATAGTCTGAGTCTTTGTGCTTGGATTAGTCTTCTTTTCTGGTTATAGTCTTCTTCGTGGTATAGGGATACTACCCTTGAGGGTAGACCATCTCTTCCTGCTCTGCCCACTTCCTGATAGTAATCCTCTACTCCGTCACTTGGAGTGATGTGTAGTATCCATCTAATGTTTGGAATGTCCATTCCCATGCCGAAGGCTTTTGTCGCCACTATTATCCTGGGACCATGGCCTGTTTTTGATGCTCTGTAAACTAAGTTCTCAGCTTCTCTCCTTTCCCTGCTTGATAGTTGTCCGTGATAGCCGATGGATTTTATCCCTGTAAGTTTTTCTATTGCCTCTGCTAGAACTTCTACGTTTGCCCATTCACTCTTCTCGCTCTTTACGTAAGATGTAAACACTATGCCTAGCCACGGATCACTTACCGAAGAGGCCCACTCGGACAACGAGCTTATTGTGCGAGCTATGTCCTTATGCCTTTCTTTACTTGTGTATTCTTTCACTTGGAATACCAGGTTAGGCCTTATACTAGGTGCTCTTAGGATAAGTGGCTTGTCCACACTCAATTCTTTTAGCGGAGACTTTTCGTCAAGGCTAATCCTTATCGATAAAGGTTCCTCTTGGAACCCGAGCTCGTTTAGAATCGACCGGAGTAATTCGCTACTTGCGCTTGCAGTGAAGAGTGTTATCGGTGGCCAGTTTGCTACCTTATAGATTTCTGATATTGTTCTAGCTGCGTGTAGGTAAGAGGGCCTGAAGCTCGTACCCCACTTGCTTATTGTATGTGCTTCGTCTAGTACTATTAGACTGGGAAGTCTTTTGGCGAAAACCTCGACGAAGGATTGGTCATAGAATCTTTCTGGTGTTACGTATACAAAGTCTACTAGTCCACGCTCCATGATCTCTAGGATTGCTTTCTTATCATCTGGTCTTGTGGATGAATCAATTTTTACGGCTGTGAATCCTTTTTCTTGGAGACCCTCTATTTGGTCTCTCATTAATGCTCTTAGAGGAGAGACTACTAGGACGTAGCCTGGCTCGATCCTGGAAAGGATAGCTCCCGAGAGCTGGAATATTGCTGATTTGCCTGCTCCTGTCGGCAATATTATGGATACAGGTAACGGTCTTCTGGATAGGGATGAGAGCAGTATTGCTTTGATACCTGTGTATTGGTAGGGTTTTAGACTATATAGGGGGTTCCAGTATTTTTTCATGAGTGTTTCTGCTACTTCTACCATTTCTTCAACAATATCGTGTGGATCATGCAGGGAGGTTTGTTCTGGTTCTTCTGGTTCGGGGCCTACGAATTCAATCTTTGTATTGTTTAGTCTTAGCGTTGTCGTTACTCCTATCGCGTTCATCGAGCTTAGGATCGATGTTATCCTTGCAGTTGATGCCTCTAGATACTCTTTGTAGAGTCCCCTTGATAGGAGCCCACTTAGATATCTTGGTGCTGGGTATCTCTCAGGGTATACGGCTACCTTTGGACTATGCCGGGCAAATACTTCTGGGTATAGTACATAGACGTCCCAACTTACAATTATGGCGTCGATGTCTTCCTCTTCAACTTCGTCGATAGAATCATTATGCAATGATATGCTCTTGACTCTTAATCTTTCACTGAGGATGTGTTCTAGAACATGTAGTGATGAATCATCAGGGGTAATGATTAATGGTATGGTATCTTTTCCTTCTTTTGCATTGTATTCGAGGAATTTGGATATTAATGATGCCGCTCTTGGTATGTTGATCGCGTGTTCGGTGCCGTTTAGTAGCTTTATTTTTGGCGCTCTACGTATAATTATACTCTTCTTGGTTCTCTTCCTCCTGCATTCTTGTTCTTCGAGTGTTATGCCCCAGGTTTTCAATTGGTCTTCGTATGGTCCTGGTCCTGTCCAGTTTTGGCAGTCTTGCTCGGACAATAGACAGTTATAGATTACGTCTTTCCGTCCTCTGATAGTTACGCATTCAAGGTACCATGGCTCTATCTGTATGTTCTTGTCTAGTAGCCGTTTGTTTGCTATTTTAACGGTCTTTAGTAGCTCGTCCGCTATTTCTTTCTTACCGGCTATTCGGAGTGATACAGCGGCTATAATCGGGTTTCCTTGTCGCCTTCTTAGGGATTCTATGTAGGGCCCTGCTGGTCCTTTTCGGCCATTGTTATTTATAATATATGGTGAATAATACTTGCACGCATATCTTGGCTTATCAGTCACTAGTATTGCATTGTTATCGCATTGTATTGTTTCAGGACTAATTCCTGCTAGGAAGCTTAAATTATATGATGTAATTGTGTCATGGAGCTGGTAGGTTTCTATGAGGTACTTTAGCTTCTTTGCTATTTTCTCGATATTGTCAGTGATGCTTTTTTCATAGATTTCTATGCCTAGATGATAGTTAAGGCTAGAGATGCTTGGATATGCTTCTGGGAGGACCTGTAATGCTAGTTCTCTTAGATCTAGTCCTGGACATCCCCATGAGATCAGGGTTCTTGGCCCATATTCTGCGTGTTTGAGGGGTGTGAACTGTATCTCTGCGTAGGACCTGTAGGGTTCTGGAAGCGTGCTTGTATCATAGTTTTCATCGTCTATTCTTATGATTATTCGTTTCTTACCGCAGTATGCAATTACTTTATCGGCTAGTGGATTCCTTAGCCCTAGGAGTCTGATCACATCGTCTACAAGCTTGTTTTTTTCTCCTAAATCACATCCTTTCAGTCGTAATAGGACTACTAGTTCGGGCCTATTTCTCTGCTCAAGTATAGATACTATGCCTTTTGGAGGACACCAATATTTCACGTAATTCGTGATAATTGTGGAGAGTAGTCCGTCACTGCATTTATTTGCACAAGTAGTTAGAACCTTCTCGTCTATACGAGTACCTTTTCTCAATTGTTCTCTTGCTCCATAGAATATTATCGTATTTATCAGTGGTATACCGGAGAATACAGCAAGATACTTGTTTTTGGGCGCTATAAAGTAGAGTATTCCAGCTAGACCTGTTACGGTAAGAAGTATTGCTAGTATCATTGTTAGGCTTGTTTGATCCATGTCCGTGTCCCATCTTGCGATGTCTTTAGACTCAGTAGAGACGTGTTACCCGAGTATTACGTTGAGACTAGTGGGGTCTTTAACGGATAAAGGTCTCCTAACATTTTATGCTTCTCTGTTAAATCTTTTACTAGAGGGATGAGGATAATCCCATGGTCCGAGGCCTGGATACGGCGATGGGGACTCTGGCAGGATCCGACCTCTCAGCAATATGATTGCGGAATGTGGGTTTGTTCTTGTATGTGTGTTTTGCTTCTATATATCGGTGATAAGGTAATACCTAGTCATCTGTAAATGGGGTAGCGGTATTGAGGGAGTCCACGCATCTACTGGTTGGACTTGGAGTTTCGGCTGTTGTATGCAGGTACGCTTCATGTGATATAATCGTTTATGGAATGGCGCTTGTCTCCAGTATTCTTGTTAATGAGATAATCGACGTGTTCGGCCATGAACACTTTTGGTGGCAACGTTATCCACGTAGGATAAAGATTACTCATAGTCTGTTCGGAGTGATCGCTGTATCCCTTATTGTGACAACAATAATGCAGATTCTCTTGAGCTATATTGGTACTAACTATAGTTCGTCTTCTTTGATTTTTTGGGCCGCACTTTCTACTGGTGTGTCACATCTGGTATTAGATTCTCTTAATCCCTCAGGAGTTTATATTTGTGGAAAAAGGATATCGTTTAGAGTTGTCCGGGCGGGGAACCCGGTCGCTAACCTGCTTTTCCAGATTCTCGGAGTGTTATTGTTATGTTATGGTCTCTGCAGTTGATCATCCTAGTATGGCTCCCAGTATAGTATATCGTCTATGGTTCCTCTTCGTTCTTCTTCAGGCTTGAAGACCGGGCGCACGCGTAGTCCTATTTCAGGCTTTATTCCAGGTTTTAGATAGTGTATTAATCCTCCCTCCCATCCTAGTGGCTGTACGAGAATCATTACTGCTGGTTCCTCTA